>NZ_JBEXZT010000002.1:460051-613727 GCF_040631275.1 Streptosporangium sp. NPDC020145
GACCACCGGCGAACAACGCTGGACCCGTGAGATCGGCCTCGGCCTCTACGTCCGTCCGATGGTGGCCGACGGTGTCGTGTACGTCGGCGGCGCCAGGGTGTACGCCCTGGACGCGGCGACCGGCGAACAGCGCTGGATCTCCGAAACCAGCGGCCCCTACGTCAGTGTGACGCCGGTCGGCGGTGTCGTGTACGTCCGCGACGTCGAGGGCGACATGCGCGCCCTCGACGCGGTGACCGGCGAGCGACGCTGGACCTACGAGGTTTCCGATGGCGACTACTACCCCGATGATTCGGTGGTGGCCGAAGGGGTGGTGTATCTCGACGATGACGGCGAGAGCGTGGTGCGCGCCCTGGACGCGGCCACCGGCGAGCGACGCTGGACCTACGAAACCGGCGGCGGGATCCACAGGCCGGTGGTGGCCGACGGTGTCGTGTACATCTCCACCGGCGGCGACAAGTTACATGCCGTGAGAGCGGCGACGGGATGAGGCCGACCGGCCGTTTCCTCCGCCGACCGGCGACAGCTGCGGCAGTGCCACCGCACGACCTACCGTTCTCGAACAGACCGTCAACCGCTGGGCGTTGACCGGAAAGTCCGCTCCCCGGCAGGCAACGCCTTACCGGGGCAACGCCTGACACCGCTGACGAGCGCGGACGGCCATGTCGTGAGCCGCGCCGAGGAGACCTGCGCCACGCCCTGCGGGACTGACGGCCCGGCGCGTGAAGACCGCCTACTTGACGGTCTTCAGGAGGCTCGTCAGGGTGTCGACGTATTTGTCGTAGGTCATCCCGAGGATGGGTTCGAAGCCGAGCCAGGAGGCCTGACTGGCCATGGTCTGCGCCTCGGTGAACCTCAGCAGGCCCTCGGAGCCGTGACGACGACCCAGGCCGGAGGACTTCATGCCGCCCATGGGCGCGGTGAGCATCGGCGCTCGTCCAGTAGGCACAGGGCGTGTCCCATCGCTTCCGGACCGGGCAGACCGCGGGAGGGGGGATCTGGCGGCCTGCCCGTTCGGCACGGCTCAGGGCCCGCACGGGGCGGGTTGAGGCGTGGCGGCGCTCGGTCCGGCTTCCTGCCGGAGGCCGAGTGCCGCCTCGACCCGGTCAGGGAACGAGTGGGCCTCGGTCAGCCGCCCGTACCCCAGCAGGGCTGGGACTGCTTGGTGATGTCACCATTGGTGTTCACCCAGACGTCGGCCATCCAGCCTCTGGCGAACGGCTTGCCCGGAGAGCTTCCGGGGCCGTATACGGCGACCTTGTCCCAGTAGGGGTTGGACGGGTGGAACCAACCGGAGACATTCGAGCCACCGTCGACGTAGCACTCGACCTCGACACGCGTGCCGCCCTGGATATAGGGGCCGTCCTTGGCTCCCTTCTCGGGCCGTGCCCGTACGGCCACGAAGGCTTCGGAGCCGCCGAAGACGGTGCCGGCGACGGTCGACAAGCGGGTGGTCGCGGTGGGCTGCGCCTGGGCGGCGGCAGGGATGGGGGCGGCTGCCAGCAGCAGCCCCGCCATCATGACCAGCGATCTGATACGCACTGTGGTACTCCATCTGACGCGTGAACCTCTTCAAGGCACCGTCCGCCCGACGTGTGGTGCGGGGCTTCGGGTGCGTCGATTGGCGATTCTGGTGTTCCGCGCGGTTGTCGCCCAGCGTGTGGATGCCGCGAGACAACGTGGAGACAACGAGATGGACGGCCGAGCCGCCCACGACCACTCCACGCACCAAGCCGTGCGCCGCAGCGACTGGCGACGGGCAGCGCGCCCGCCACCCTGGAACCACTCCTCGCCTACGTGACCGCCTGGTCAGACGCAGCTTCCAGCTCCGGGTGGAGGCGATCGCCTCTGCGGCCGGTGACCCTCGTCGAGCAGGAGTACGGCGGCCTGTCCGAGAACGACAGGGCCGCCGCGCCGCTCAGGGCCGTGGGCACCCTCAAGCGGTCCGACTTCTCCGATCAGGCCGTGTTCGACGCGGCGGCCGACCCGAGTCCGGGTCGAGAACCACAGGCCACGAGCCACGCTCAGCATCGCCTGTATCAGGCTGTCCGTCTCCGCGGAAAGCCGCAGGCCCGAGCGGGAACGGCCACGGATCGGCGATCTGACCGGCGCGTCCACCCAGTACGGCGTGACCACCCGCCCTCCACCGGAGCGCCAACGTCATCCGGTCCTGGCAGCGCACGCATGAAGACCCCCAGCGCTCTGCTGGAGGTCTTCGTGTCATGGCCGGCGACGTCGGCCGTTCATGAACGCCAGACGTGCTCTGGCATCCCGGAGGCTCTCAGGGAGTCTGCAGGGTGGCTCGTACCCTGTCGTACATGGCCTGGTGGCCGAGCCTGTTCGGATGCACCCATTCCTGCTTGCTCAACGTGTCCAGGATCCCCGTCATCCAGCTCTGATCCGTGCACAGCTCGTGGCCCTTGAGAACATCGCTCATGTCGATGGCGTTGACACCTGCCCTCGTGGCCTCTCTCACGATGAGGGCGTCCATCTGGCGAGTGAGGTAGTTGAACCACTGTCGATCACCCTCGCTGAAAACACCGTCATCTATGCACCCCTGTCGGCGTTCGCTGTCGTGCTCGACGAAGAAGACCGGATAGGTCAGTACGTTGATCTCGGCGTCGGGGGCGCGGCGCCGCAAATCAGTGAAGAATTCACTGAGCTTGGGCTGCAGGTCAAGGATGTCACGCAGCACCAGGTCCACGCCGGTGCCTGTCTCGGTGTACTTGTTGCGGCAGTCGCTGGTCCATCTGTTCAGGACGCAGTTGGCGAGGACGCGGGCGAACCCGGCGTCGTTTCCGCCGAGGGTCAGCATGACCATGCCGGTGTCCGTGTCAAGCACGTCGCGCTGTGGACCTTCCCCCTTGTTGCCGGAGTGATTGGGCTGCTCGTAGTCGGCAAGAAGGGCGCCGCTGCAGGCGACCTGCCGCCAGTCGATGTCGTGGTAGGCGCTGCTGCCGCTCTGGAAGCGCCGCTGCCACGACAGCCCGGAGCGGTGGCATTTGTTCTCGCTGGTATTGGTCTCCAGGTCGTACGTGAGTGTGCCCTCGCCTGCGGAAAAGGAGTCGCCCAGCAGTCGCAGCGTGCCCGGGGCGGAAACGGGGGCGAAGGCCACGGCGTCGAATCCTATGTCGTCGCCTTCCTCGAAGCCGTTGCTCGTGATGTTGTTCAGCGTGACCTTCGCCCCCGAGCCGAGCCAGTACGTACCGAGCGACGTCCACGAGTTCGGGTGAAGCTCCTGGTTCACATCCTTCGCCCAGGTGGCGCCCCTGCCGTTGTGGATGACATACCTCGCCATAGCCCAAGCGCCGTCACTCGGAACGAACGCGTAGACCCGATAGCGACCCCGTGCCAGGTTGTCGGGTTGCCAGGTCGCCTCGACCGACCATTGCGCGGGCACACCATTGAGGTACGTGTGGGTGAACCACGCGTGCCCGCCGAACCCGACACCGAGCTGGTGCCAATCGACGTCGTTGCCGTCGGGGCCGCCCGGCTCGCTGATCCCGCGAGCGACGGAGAAACGCCCACCGTTGGTCCAGTCGGGGCGGGAGCAGCCGACGAGGTTGACCCCCGCCGCCTGGTTGTCCACGATGACCGTGTCCGGAGGAAGGCCGCTCTCCAGACGACCGCATACGGGCGGCGAGGGATTGAGGGCCGAGGGCTCCGGCGCGTTGTCGGCGACGGTATCGGTGCCTCCGTGGCACAGGACGACCACACAGACGATGATGGGGCGATGCCACCAGCAGTGATAGTCGGCGCGCTGGCAGATTCCCGCATGCGGCAGCGGATTCAGCACCTGCGAGTCGCAGGAGCTGGTCTGGTCGCACATGGCGAACAGGTTGGGTAGCGCCAGCAGGGCGCCCGTCTGGGTGGCGTAGTCGTAGGTGCCCTCGAACTTCAACCCTCCGTCGTAGAGGTCCTGCTGGCCGCTCTCCATCCAGCCGAAGATCTTTTCTTGGTAGGGCCAGTCCTGCGGATGACGAGCGTCGTCGAACGTGCGCACCGCCGCGCCCTCGACGCCGACATGCAGGAACGGGTGCCGCTGGGGATCGTAGTTGGGGTTGGCCGGATTGTTGGTCCACCCCATACCCCAGTTGCCGTCCGCATCGGTGCAACCGGGACCCGGCGTGCACCCCGAGGTGTTGCCGGTACTGCCCTGGGGGTTCACACCGCTGTTGTACGCCCACACGGCGAAATACCAGTTCTCCAGGCTGCCGGGGTTGCCGGCGTCGACGGTGATGCCGGCCGCGCCGAGCTGGTTCCATTTCCGCGCCAGCACCTGCGCTGCGGCGGCCGCGTTCTCGGCGTAGTCCACGGCGATCTTACGCTGGAGGCCGCTGGGCTGACCGGTGGCGCCCATGCGCATGAGGTCGGTGATCTGGCCCAGCCCGTAGCCGCAGTCGGCTTGGGAGTAGTCGATGTACTCGCTGGCACGTGATCCGTAGTAGTCCGCGATCAGCGGGTTGCCGGACAGCCCGGGGCGCACGTGCCAGCTCGCCTGCGCCCAGTTCGTCTCCTGCGCGAACACCGCGCTGATCACCTCGCGAGGGATGTGGTCACCGTTCGTGCCGAAGGGAGCGGGCAACGGGAAGTCCCGGCTCGGTGAATATCCGGGCTGCGACAGGTTGAAAGCGCCGCCCGGCCGCAGGGCGCCTCCCCCGACCCCGACCAGAGTGCCGCGCCCGGCGCGGTTGGCGGCCCATTCCACCTGCTGGTAACTGGGCTGCGGCACCTGGTTGAAGATGTCGTTGCGCGGCACCGCGCACACCGGCTCGTCGGCGGCGAGCGCCTTGGTGCCACTGCTTCGCACAGCCTTCCGCCGGTCCGGCGCTGGTGGGAGCTTGGTGTAGGGACGGACTCGCTCCTTGGGAAGATCGGGCGTCAGAGTACGACCCTGCCCGTCCAGAAGACGCCGGCCGTCCACGCCACTGACAGTGGCGCCGAGCAGCGCCGTCCCGTCAAGCGAACCTGTCTCGATCCAGGTTCCGGCGGGAACGCCGACCGGTTCGGTCTCTGCCGCCTGGCGATTCTCCGCGGCGCCCACGATACGGTTGCGGCCGTTCCTGCCGGGGAGCAGGCGCAGATCGGCCAGGCCGCCCTCGGCGACCTCATGGGCGCTCTTGCTCCTCCCGTTCCAGTGCCATACCTGCGCCTTGCGATCCGCCTGGGCCACCAGCAGGTCCAGGCCCCTGCCGCCGGCGGCCGGTGTCAATCGGAACGCCTGGCCCGGTACGGAGAACACCTCCTGCGCCCTGTCACCGTTCAGGCGCACCACATGGTCGCCGCGGGCTGCGTAGACGCCGTCGCTCACCGGCACGGCCGCGGTGAGCTGCTGGGGCACCTCGCCGACCGTACGCGTGTTCCCCGTACTGGCTTGGGCGGTCAGCACCGTTGTCCGGCCGCTCTCCGCTCCGGTGAACCGGGTGAGAGCGACGTCGTCTCCGGCGCCGCAGCCTGGGTTGAAGTAGGTCAGTGCCATCTTCGCGGCCAGCGGACGCACCTTGCCGGTGGCGATGTCCACCGCATAGGCCAGGCCGCCGTGGCCCAGGCCGCCGGGGCTGTTGTTCGCGTGCCAGGGGGCCACGACGGCGACAATTGATTTGCCGTCTCCGGTCAGGCAGTGGTTACCGATCCAGGGTTCGCCCGAGTACCCGCCCGGCTGCAACGAGGCGAGCGGGCGCCAGCGCCAGCTCTGGCTGGAGTGTGCCGTGAACAGGTGGTATCCGTCCTTGTCCGCGGCTGCCGCCACGATGACGTCCCCGGAGCCGGCGGCAGGCGGCGACGAGAGGAGCTTCTTGCGGCCTGGTCCCAGCGCCTGCCGATCGACGGGCGAATGCCTGGCGACGTTCGGGGCCGATGAGTGGTGTGCCTGCTGGGGGCCGTACGACGGGACGGCGGTGGCCGCCGGAGCCGACGTGACGAGCATGAGGGGAACGGCTAAGAGGAGCAACGGCGTCGGCAGCCTTCGCTGTCTGGACGACCGACGCCGAAGTGGGCGAAATGACTGTGGGGACATGAGTTTCCACCGTGCGCTTGGGCGAGTGCGGGGATTGCGGGATGAGCCGCGGTGCGACGAGAACTCACGGTCGGATGGGTCGGTCGTACAGGCACGCGCGAGTGAACGGTCGGCCAGGCGTGCGATTGTTCGCCGGTGTTTTTCACCGGCATGCGGTGTGAACGGGGAGCATCGCAGAAGTCCCCGGTCACACCGTCACGTGCTACGAATGTCGACGACCGGCTGCATCCTTATCCGGTCAGCCGGACACCTCGGCCCAGGCCGGACCGGCTCCGTTCCCCCAGCAGCACGCGCCGTATGCGGTCGCGGTGACGTTGCGGGCGTAGAGCTGATCGGAAAAGGCGAGAGTGCTGCCGTATACGGTGTACAGATCAGTACAGGTGTTGAAGCCGTCCCGACAGAGGTGAACCTGTACGGACGCCGCACCGTCGAAGACTCTGACTTTCGACCAGTTCGTTCCGCAATGCGGCGAATACCGCAGTTCGACGACGGCGTTCTCCTGGACGGTGGGCGTCCCGCCCTCGGTGTGGTGCCAGAGGTAGGCCTGCGACACCGTGAACGCGTCCTTGCCGCACCCGGACACCTCCGGGTCGGTGTTGTCGCACGTCGCCTCCGAAGGGTTGGCGTAGCAGGCGGCATCGCTTCCGGCCGCGCGCCGTCCCGAGGGGTCGTCCAACGCGAACGCCGGCCCGGAGGTCATGGCCACCGACCCCGCCAGCATCACCCCGAACAGTTTGAGTGCGAGTGAGACACCTCGCCGTGACATGAGCCGCTCCTTTCGAAAGCACCATCCGCTCGACGGTGGTGTCGGGCTTCGGGTGCGTCGATCAGATCGTGGTGTTCCACGCGGTTGTCGCCCAGCGTGTGGATGTCGCTAGACAACGTGGAGACAACGCGATGGACGGCCGGGCGCGATTGTGGAGATCTACTCGGTTGTCGCCCAGGGCCTGTCTGACAATTCGGAATGGCGGCGCCAGCGCATGACGGATGCCAGGGCGACGCCCGCGAGGTGGCGGTCGGCGAGCTTGTCGAAGCGCGTGGCGATGACTCACCACCGCTTGAGCTTGGCGAAACACCGTTCCACGAGGTCGAGGACGGCCACCCCGGCTGTCCTTGCGCTTGCGATTGGCGATCTGGTCTCTTCGCTCAGGGATGACCGCCTGGATGCCGCGCCGTCGCAGGTGCAAGCGGGTCTCTTGGAGGAGTGGCCCTTGTCGCCCGGCGGGCGATCGGGGCGGGTGCGGGGCAGGCCGGTGCGGCGGTGCATCCGGAAGGCGGCCATGACCGCGTCGAAGGCGGTGCGGTCCGCGATGTCGCCGCCGGTCAGGTGCGGGGTGAGTGGTATGCCTCGGGATTCGGTGATCAAGTGGATTTTGGTGTCAGTTCACCCCATCGCACCACAAACGACCGTCTAGCCGTATCCGCCATGATCATCTATTGGACATTCGCCTAGCATGTGTGATCATCGAGACAACATGTAGACAACGAGGAGAGCTCTGCGGATGGCTCGTCCTGAGAAGCCCTTGGACCCTGAAGCGGGGCCCCTGCAGGCTTTCGCCTTCGACCTGCGGAGGCTGAGGGAGAAGGCCGGCAGCCCGTCCTACCGCAAGCTCGCCGAACACGCCCATTACTCGGCCGCCGCACTCGCCCGTGCCGCAGCCGGGAACGCGCTCCCCACCCTGGACCTGACCCTTGCCTATGTGACGGCCTGCGGCGGCGATGTCGAGGAATGGCAACAGCGCTGGCACGCCATCGAGAATCAGCAAAGACCTCCGACCACCGCCGAACACATCTCACCCCCCTCCCCGACAACGCCGTCTCCCAAAGAGACGCCTCCCGAGGAGACACCGCCACCGGCCGAAGATGCGCCGCAGCGACCAGCGGGACGTGGAAGACGGTCCTGGCTGATGACGCTGGGCGCCGCCACCCTCCTCACCGTCGGCACGACCGTCGCACTGGTCGTCTGGCCGGACGGCCCCCCCTCCATGAACTGGGCCAACGCGTCCAACGTTCTGCCACCCCCCGACAAACTCGGCCAAGCCTTGGTTGACGGCGCCGATCCCAAGCGAGCGGGCTGCCCGGATGCGGTGACGGCGGTCGGCCAGGAGGTGTGGCTCGGCTCGGTGGCTTACGGCACCCTGGAGCTCAGATACTCACAGAAGTGCGTCTCGGCCTGGGCCCGGCTGAACCCCTACGGTTCTCTGATCAACAACTCGTCGCAGGACATCCGGATCCGGCTGGAGACGTTCCGTCCGGACGACAGCACCGCCAGCCGTGTCGACGAGGCTTTCCTCAGGGATCAGCACTGGGCGGGAATGCTCCGCACCGACAAGGGATGCGTGAAGGCCCGTGGACAGATCACCATCGATTCGAACGCCTCTGAGGTAGTGGAGACCATCTGCGTGAAGCGGTGACACACGGGCAGCGCGGGCACGTTCGGGGCTCAGCCGGCCGCCGCGGCCGGGCTCCTGCTCAGCGTTGACGCCGCCTACTGATCGGGAAATGTGGGCGTGATCCGAGGGCGGGTGCCTGCTATAGGCCGTTTGTCCAGGTGGCAGCCTGGAAGCATGAGATTCTCCGATAGAAGCGGAGGACTGTCCGCGCGAGAACGGGACCGGCGCGAGGCGTTGCGGTTCCAGGCCGCGGACATGTTCGCCGGAAAGATCCCGCCACCGCGGGTGGCCCGACCGCTGAACATCACCCGCGCATCCGCCTACGAGTGACACGCACTGTGGAAGCGGGGCGGCAGGAACGCGCTGACCTCCGAAGGCGCCGCCGGGACCGGGTGCGAACCCACCGACGACCAAAGGCGCCCTCGCGCGCGGCTGAGCCGATCGGCGCTGGACGAGCGCGTCGCCCTGCTGATCGCCGAGGGGGTGCCTTCGCGACCGGGCGGCATCGGGACGGCCTGCCGTACGCGCCGGTGTATCGGCGACGGTCCGGCTCGTGCCGATGCTGAGCGGATCGACCAGGTGTGGGCAGGACGGTGCTCTACTTGAGGTGGAACCTCTTCATGGTCTTCAGGAGGCTCGTCAGGGTGTCGGCGTATTTGTCGTAGGTCATCCCGAGGATGGGTTCGAAGCCGAGCCAGGAGGCCTGACTGGCTATGGTCTGCGCCTCGGTGAACTTCAGCAGGCCCTCGGAGCCGTGACGACGACCCAGGCCGGAGGACTTCATGCCCCCCATGGGCGCGTCGTAGGAGGCGTAGGCGGCGCCGTACCCCTCATTGATGTTGACCGTCCCGGCCTTGACCCGGGCGGCGAGGGCACGGCCCCGGGCAAGGTTCCCGGTCCAGATCGAGGCGTTGAGGCCGTAGGCGGTGTCGTTGGCCCGCTCGACCGCCTCCTCCTCGTCGCCGACGCGGTAGACGGAGACGACGGGGCCGAAGGTCTCGTCACGGCACAGCGCCATGCCGTCCTCGACGCCGGTCAGGATCGTGGGCTCGTAGAACAGCGGGCCGAGGTCGGGGCGCGCCTTTCCTCCGGCGAGGACCTCGGCTCCCTTGGCGACGGCGTCGTCCACGTGGGCGCTGACGGCGTCGAGCTGGCGGCGGGAGGTGAGCGAGCCCATCTGCACGGCCCAGTCGAGGCCGGAGCCGAGCTTCATGTTCCTGGTCTGGCGGACGAACCGGTCGACGAAGGCGTCGTACACGGCGTCGTGGACGTAGAGCCGTTCGATGGAGATGCACAGCTGCCCGGCGTTGGTGAAGCAGGCGCGCAGCGCGCCCTGGGCGGCCACGTCGAGGTCGGCGTCGTCGAGCACGATCATCGGGTTCTTGCCGCCGAGTTCGAGGGAGCAGCCGACCAGCCGGGAGGCGGCGGCCTCGGCGATCTTCCTGCCGCCCCG
This sequence comes from Streptosporangium sp. NPDC020145, assembly GCF_040631275.1. Lineage (NCBI taxonomy): Bacteria > Bacillati > Actinomycetota > Actinomycetes > Streptosporangiales > Streptosporangiaceae > Streptosporangium > Streptosporangium sp. NPDC020145. The sequence continues at coordinate 469,914 of NZ_JBEXZT010000002.1, forward strand.
GGTCGAGCCGGTGAACGCCACGTAGTCGGCCTCGGCGATCAGCGGGTCGCCGACCTCGTCAGGCTCGCCGAGGACGACCTGCCAGATGTCGCGGGGCATCCCGAGGGAGACGAGCAGGTCGATCGTCCACAGCGTGGACAGGGCGGTCTGGGTGTCGGGCTTGTGGACCACGGCGTTGCCCGCGAGCAGGGCGGGGACGAGGTCGGTCACCCCGAGGGACAGGGGGTAGTTCCACGGGGAGATCAGCGCCACGACGCCCTTGGGGTGACGGGTCTCGGTCACCTTGGTCGCCATGGGGAAGATGCCCGCCCTGCGCCGGGGGGCGAGGAGGGCGGGCGCGCGCCGTACGTAGTGGAGCGTGCAGCCCGCGACGTCGAGCACCTCCTCGAAGGCGTGCCTGCGGGCCTTGCCGGTCTCCCACTGGACCACGTCGAGGATCTCCTCGCGCCGGTCGAGGATGGCGTCGTGCAGCAGCAGGAACGGCCTGGCCCGCTCGTGCACCGGCAGCGCGGCCCACTCCCGCTGGGCCGCGCGGGCCTTGGCGTACGCGGCGCGGACGTCCTGCGCGGTCGAGACGGGCATGTCCGCGAGGGGTTCCTCGGTGAACGGCGCGACGATCGTCCGTTTCCCTCCACCGGAGGTCACCTGCTGAACGACGCGTGCGATCATCGCCGGGTCGAGGGTCCGGTTCACACCGACAGTGACAGCCATGTTCGAAGAGTATTCCGGGTGACCGCCGCTGACTACCGGGCGGTAATGGCATGAACCGGACGCGATGACGATCCGTGTAGGGGGCATGAGGACATCCATTCGTACGGCGGGCGCCGTCACTCTCGCCGCCGCGCTGTTCACCACGGGGTGCAGCGGTTCGACGGGGTCGGCGGACGGGGAGAGCCGTACGGCACCGGTCGTGGAGCTGGGGAAGGTCAAACTGGTCTCCTACAGCGGCTGCGACGACATGCTGGCCGGGCTGCGGGCCGCGGCGGCCAAGCAGGTCGGTCCGTGGGGGTTCGGGGGGCCGCAGATCATGTACGCCCGTTCCGACGTCGCCGAGGCCAAGGCCATCGGGTCGGGGCAGGACCAGGCGAACCAGGAGCACTCGACCACGAACACCCACGAGGCCGGGGTCGACGAACCCGACATGGTCAAGACCGACGGCAACCGGGTGATCACGGTGAACCGCGGGGTGCTGCGGGTGATCGACGCCGCGACCAAGAAGATCACCGGAACGCTCAAGCTGGTCAGCCCCGAGCAGTCGTGGGCCCCGGCCGACCTGCTGGTCAGCGGGGACAGGGCGCTGGTGCTCTTCTCCGGCGGCGGGATCATCCCCTACGGCGCCGTGGCCAAGCAGGCGCCGAGCCCGGGACCGCGTTACGTGCTCGTCGACCTGTCCGGGGAGCCGAAGGTCATCGGCTCGCTGACCCCGAACGGCTCGCACGTGGACGCCAGGATGATCGGCTCGACGGTGCGGATCGTGGTCCGCAGCCAGCCCGACATCCCCTTCCCCGACCTGGGCCCCAAGCTCTCCGAGCAGGAGAGGACCCTGAAGAACAGGGCGACCGTCAACGGCGCGCCGATCACGGCATGGCTGCCGACGTTCGAGACGGCCGACGCCAAGGGCGTCTCCGTCAAGAAGTCGGTCGGCTGTGAGCGGGTCAGCCACCCCGACGACTACACCGGCACCTCGCTGCTGACCGTGCACACCCTCGACCTGTCCCAGGGGCTCGCCGACACCGCGCCGATCAGCGTCGCCGCCGACGGCGACACGGTGTACGGCACCGGCACCAGCCTGTACGTGGCCAGCAACCCGCGCTGGTGGTGGTGGCCGAGGCCGATCGACGACGTCGTCCCGATGGAGGACGCTCCGACCGGCACCCCGGCCGAGAGCGGCTCCGCGCAGGCTCCGCAGGTCGAGCCGACGCAGGAGGACCCGTCGGCTCCCCCGGTCGATCCGTCGGCCGACCCGACTCCCACCCCTGAGGAGACGCCGAAGCAGCCGCCGGAGGAGACCGAGATCCACCGGTTCGACATCAGCGCGCCGGGAGCGCCCCGTTACGTCGCCTCGGGGAAGGTGTCGGGACGGCTGATCAACCAGTACGCCATGTCGGAGTACCAGGGGCACCTGCGGGTCGCGACGACCACGAACTCCACCGTCTTCCGCTCCGCCGAGAACAGTTCGAGCACCGTCCACGTCCTGAAGGACGACACGCTGGCCAAGGTCGGCGAGATCGGCGGCCTGGGCGACGGCGAGCGGATCTACTCGGTCAGGTTCATCGGCCCGGTCGGCTACGTGGTCACCTTCAAGCAGGTCGACCCGCTCTACACGCTCGACCTGAGCGACCCGGCCAACCCGAGGAAGACCGGCGAGCTGAAGATCACCGGTTACTCCGCCTACCTGCACCCCGCCGGTGACGGACGGCTGATCGGCATCGGCCAGGAGGCGAACACCGAGGGCCGTACGCTCGGCACCCAGGTCTCGCTCTTCGACGTGAGCGACCCGGCCAACCCGCGTCGTCTGTCGCAGATGTTCCAGAAGGACTCCGGCTCGGAGGCTGAGTGGGACCCGCACGCCTTCCTGTACTGGGCGAAGACGGGCATGGCGGTGCTGCCGCTGAACACCTGGGACGGTACGGCGAACACCACCGGCTCCGCGCTGGTCCTCAAGATCGACGACTCCGCCGTCACCAGGACGGGGACCGTCGTCCACCCCAAGCCGAAGCCCGTGAAGAAGGGTGAGCCGATCCTGTTCGACCCGACCGTCCGCCGCGCGGTCGTCATCGGCGACGGCCTGTGGACGTTCTCCGAGCAGGGCGTGAAGGTCAACGCCATGGACGGCCTCGCCGAGCGGTCCTGGATCCCGTTCGACTGACGGTACGGCGGCACGCCCCGGCCTTCCCCCGGGGCGTGCCGGCCGTGCTTTCACGGCCCCGCTGGGACGTGCTTTTACACGGACATATCCCCCTTTACAAGATCTTGTCAGGCTACTTCGGGGGGTGTTACCTCTTGCGCAACGCACGTGACCCACGTGCCGCATGGCCAACGACGGCCAACTCTGCGCAGGAGGATCGGTGTCGACCAAACCCTGGTTACGCATCACCGTCATAGCCGCCGCGACAGCGGCGCTCGCACTTCCCCTCCCGGGACTCGCCCAGGAAAAGCCCGGCGGGCAGGCCCAGGGAACGCACGACTTCCAGGCCGAGGAGCACGAGAAGCCCGACCTGGACAACCGCAGGGGCACCGTGGCCCCGCCCGCCTCGCTGGCCAAGGCCGCGGGGGCGACGATCCGCTGGAACTCCCTGGGCACCCCGGCCGTCGTCACCGGCGCGCTGGACACGGCCGCGGGGGTCGTACCGCTCGCCGAGGGTCTCGGCGCCGACCCCGAGCAGGCCGCCCGCGCCTACCTCAAGGCCAACGAACCGCTCTTCGGCCTGTCCGCCGAGGAGGTGGACGCCCTGGAGAAGGTCGCGGCCAACCCCATCGGGGACGGCCACGCCGTACTGCTCCGGCAGCGGTTCGGTGGCCTGCCCGCCGGTGTGGACGGGCAGGTCGCGGTCGGCGTGGTGGACGGCAAGGTCCTGCACGTCACCTCGACCCTGGCCCGTTCGAGCGCGGCGCCGCCCGCCGCGAGGATCACCGAGCAGCGGGCGCTTGAGGTCGCCGCCGCCGACGGTGCGATCGACCTGGCCACCGCGAGCGTGAAGAAGGTCACCCTCGTCGCGGTGCCCGCCCCCGACGGCACGCACAGCGCCTTCCAGGTCACCCTGATCGGTGGCGGCCAGGGTGAGGCCGCCGCCTACACCACCCACGTGGACGCGGTCAGCGGCGAGATCCTCACCCGCGAGAACCTGGTCGACCACGCCTTCCAGCCGGACGACCCGCGCTGGAAGGGCTTCACCGCCAACCCTCCGGCCGACTACTCCTCGACCGACAACCGGGTGACCTGGTGTCTCAGGCCGGGACGCGGCTGTGACCTGGCGCCCGTCGGCGACGCCGCGACCGGCAAGGCCTGGGACGTGGACCACGCCACGGGCACGCCGAGCGGCACCAGCGTCGGCAACTCCGCCAAGACCTTCGAGAACCGCGCCAGCAACGATCCCTACACCGTCGGCACCCGCAGCAACGTGGCCACGCCCTCCCGCGAGTACGCCTACCCGTGGACCAACACGTGGTACAAGGCCAAGTGCGACCCCGCGACCTTCGACCGGCCCGGCGAGGCCGACCTCGAAGCGGCCATCGCGAACCTGCACGTCATGCACAACCGGATGCACGACTGGTCCTACAAGCTCGGTTTCACCGAGACCGCGTGGAACATGCAGAGCGACAACGGCGACCGCGGCGGCCTCGGCGGCGACCCCGAGCAGGGCAACGCCCAGGCGGGTGCCAGGGACCTCACCGTCCGCGACAACGCCAACCAGATCACCGGCCCCGACGGGCTCGCGCCGATCACCAACATGTACCTCTGGCAGCCCATCGCGGGTTCGTTCTACGCGCCGTGCGTGGACGGCGACTACGACATGTCGGTGATCGGGCACGAGTACACCCACGCCATCTCCGGCCGCATGGTCGGCGGCCCTGACGCCGGGTGGAGCGGCGCCCAGGCGGGTGCCATGAACGAGAGCACCTCCGACCTGTTCGCCATGGAGTACCTCTTCGAGAACGGCTTCCGCCCCGCGGGCGACACGCCGTACGTCACGGGTGGCTACGTCACCGGCGACAAGAAGGCCGGAATCCGCAACTACGACATGTCGAAGTCACCGCTCAACTACAGCGACATCGCCTACGACCTGGTCGGACAGCAGGTGCACGCCGACGGTGAGATCTGGACCGCCACCCAGTACGACGTGCGCCAGGCCTTCGTCGACAAGTACGGCAAGGGCGTCCCGGCCCAGCAGCGGGCCTGCGCCGACGGCGTCCTGTCCGTCAACCACTGCCCGGGCAACCGGCGCTGGGCGCAGGTCTCCTTCGACGCGCTGCTGCTGATGGCCTCCGGGTCGGTCAGCTACGTCGACCACCGTGACGCTCTGCTGGCGGCCGACGCCATCCGCTTCGGCGGCAGGGACAAGGACATCATGTGGCGGGCCTTCGCCGAGCACGGCCTCGGCAAGGGCGCGGCGAGCAACGGCCCCGGCGACCCCGACCCGACGCCCAGCTTCGTCGACCCCGAGGGCAGGAACGGCAAGGTACGGCTCGGCCCGCTCGTCGGCGCCGGGGACGCCAAGCTGCGTCTGTACGTCGGCGACTACGAGGGCCGCGCCGTACCGGTGGCCGACACCGACCCGGCGACCCCGCTCGGCGACACCGCGGAGCTGACCCCCGGCACCTACGGCTTCCTCGTGGTCGGTGAGGGCTTCGGCCACACCCGCCTCAAGCTGACCGTACGGCCCGGCAGGACGCTGGCCGTGCCGTCGGTCCTGGGGCGCAACCACGCCTCCGCCGCCCTGGGCGCGACGGCCTCGGGCGACGGCGTGAACCAGGCCAAGCTGATCGACGAGACCGAGGCGACCGACTGGGCCTCGCTCACCGGGCCGGTCAAGGGCAGGTCGGTGACCGTGGACCTGGCCGGGACCGCGCCGGTCACGATCCGCAGGGTCCAGGTCAGCTCCCTGCTGCGGCCCAACGTCAACGACCCCGCCGACCCCGGCGGCCAGAACCGCTTCAGCGCCCTGCGCGCCTTCGAGGTGCTGGCCTGCGACGCGACCAGGAAGGACTGCTCCTCCCCCGCGTCGTACTCGGTCGTCTACACCAGTCCCGCCGACGCCTTCCAGACCCGTCTGCCGCGTCCCCGCGCCTCGGACCTGATCATCAAGTCCTTCCGCATCCCCGCGACCACCGCGACCCACCTGACCCTGCGGGCCGTCTCGTCCCAGTGCACCGGCAACCCGCTCTACGCCGGTGAGCAGGACAACGACCCCAACTCCTCGACCGACTGCGCCACCGCCAGCCCCCTGCGGGACCAGCTCAGGGCCGCCGAGTTCCAGGCCTTCTCCCGCTAGACCGTCCTGTCCGACGGAGCCGGGAAGGGCGGCTCCGGCCCCTGACCTTCCGACGCGCCGCTGAAAGCCCTCGAACCTCGGGGGCTTTCAGCCCGTTCAGACGCCGGTTGGCCGGTAGACGGTGGTCTGCCGCTCGCGGGCGGCGAGCGCCGCGGGGATCCGGGCCGCCGTGGCGGAGGACAGCATCGTGACGGCCCTGTCCACGGGCACGAAGGCGTGGTCGTCGAGTTCGGCGGTCTGCAGGCGGATGGGGGTGTCCCTCAGCGTTCCGCCGTCGAACAACAGGTGGACGAGGGGACGCGTGCGATACCCGTACGGCGGAGCCCAGTCCACGGTCAGGAGCCGGCCGAGCCGGATGGAGATCCCGAGTTCCTCGTCGAGTTCGCGGACACAGGCGTCCTCCGGGGCCTCGCCCTCCTCTGCCATCCCCCCGGGGACCAGCCAGTAGGGCTGGTAGTTGGGCTTGACCAGCAGGACATGCCCGTTCTCGTCGGTGATGAGGGCACCGGCGGCGACGTGCACGGTGGCGAGCCCGGCGTAGTAGATCTCCGGCTCGACCCAGGTGGACGACGCGGCCGGGACTGTGGGATCGGTCATCGGGTGATTTTTCCCTTCTCCTGCCGACTCTTCACATCGCCGGGAGCCCACCCGTTCCGAGCCGTCACGAGGGGCGTTCGTGGATGGCCTTTCGGGTTTGGCGGGGGATGTCGATCTCCGGGCGGTGGCCGAAGAGGTTGTCCACGAGTCTGGCGGCGGCCGCGCCGTCGGCCGGGGGCCGGAGGTCCGTCACGAAGGCGCGGTAGCGCTCGCCGTACTCGGCCCGCACCCCGTCGAGGTCGCGTACGGCCGCCGCCACCTCCCGCGTCGTGCGCAGCAACGGCCCGGGGGCCAGGGACTCCAGGTCGAAGGAGAAGCCGCGTACCTCGTCCCGGTAGTGCTCGAAGTCGTAGGTGTACAGCAGGATGGGCCGTCCGGTGATCGCGAAGTCGAACATCGCCGAGGAGTAGTCGGTGACGAGCACGTCGGCGACCAGGTAGAGGTCCCGGATGTCGGGATAGGCCGTGACGTCCAGGACGAACCCCGTCCCGGCCCGGGGAATCCGGTCGAAGGTGTTGGGGTGCCTGCGCACCATGACCACGTGGTCGTCGCCGAGGGCGCGCCACAGACGGTACAGGTCGAGACGCAGGTCGAAACGGGAACGGCCCTTGCCGTGGTACCTGTCGTCGCGCCAGGTCGGCGCGTACAGCACGACCTTCTTGCCCTCGGGCAGGCCGAGCCGTTCCCTGACGGCCGCGGCGGCACCAAGGGCGGCAGGACCAGAGGCCGTGGGACCACAGGCACCGGAGGCCACGAGCCCGGATACCGCGGAGCCGGAGGCCCCGGGGCCGGGGGGTGTCATGGGTTCCGGAGGCGCCACCAGGCCGAGGGGTGCCCCGGGATCGAGCGCCACGGAGCCGGGGACAGCGGAGCCGGGGCGGGCCAGGGCGTCGTCGCGGGGGCTGCCGGTCTCCAGCACCTCCCCCTCGAAGCGGAAGGCCTCACGCAGGACCCGGGTGCTCCACGGTCCCTGCGTGACCAGGTGGGTCCACTGCCCGACCTCCCTGGTCAGCCGTTCCATGTGGATCGGCGCGGCCAGCGGTCCCCTGTCGATGCCGAAGCCGACCCGTTTGGGGGTGGCCCCGGGCCAGGTCTGCACGACCACCTGTCCCGGTCTTCGCCGGAACCACCTGGGCAGTGAGCCGTCGGTGACGACGTACCTGCAGGTCGCCAGCGCCTCGAAGTGCTCGCGGGTCGAGGTCGCGACCTGCGTGACCGTCTCCGGCAGCGTCACCTGACGGTCCCTGACGTGCCAGAGGAACTCAAGGGCGGTCCCCCGGCGCCGCAGTTCCTCGTAGATCGCCCTGGGGTCGCCGCAGAAGCCCCGGCCCGCGCGGCTGTCGAAGAGGACGGCCTCACGCAGCGGCTCCTCCTCCCGCAGCCGGACGTGGAACCGGTCGCGCAGCACCCTTCTGTCCCTGACGCCCTGTCCCTCGCCGCGCAGGTCGCCGCCCACGGTGAGGGTGGGCACGCCGTCCCCACCGGTGTCGAAGGTCACCTCGCGCCACGCCCCGGTGTGGGTGACCGGCCCGCCGAGACGTGACAGGAGCCGCCGTTCACGCCCTCCCGCCCGTACGGCCAGGCCGTACGCCCCGGCGGGCAGGGGAAGCCGTCCGGCGAGGGTGGCGACCTCGCCCGGGGTGATCGTGACGGTGAAGCGCCCGCAGGACACGCGCAGCGGGAAGGTGTGTTCGTCGAAGCGGCTGCGTGAGGTCACGACCAGGTGGGCGGGTTCCGTCCCGGCGGCGGTCCCGGTCAGTTCCAGGTCGCCGTCCCGCGTCCATTCGGCCCGCAGGACGTGGTAGGCGTGGGCGTGCGCACGCAGGACGAGGGCCCCGGAGAGGGAGGGGCCCACGGTGAGGTCGCGGCCCGCGTGGCTGTGACGGCTCCCGGCCACGGGGTCGGCGGCGACGGAGCCCGCGCCCGCCCCCTCGACCTCGATCCGCCACTCGGCCGGCACGTCGAGGAGCGTGGCCTCCGGGTTCGAGGCGGGCAGCGCGGGCAGCCGGGAGGTCAGCAGTTCGCCCAGTTCGACCATGGACAGGAAGCGTTCACCCATGACGTCGACGGGAAAGCGGTGCACGGCCCCGCCTCCGGCGTGGGAGACCAGCAGCACGGGGTTGGGGCCCGGGTCGTCGGCGACGTGGCCGGCCAGCAGCAGCCGGTCGTCGTCGAAGGAGCATCCGGTGACCACGAGCCGGTCGCGTTCGACGCGGACGCGGAACTCCCCCGACTCCGTCCAGTGGGGCCACAGCCGTACCCCCGGGCGTGGCTCGTGGTGGCCGATCGGCGTCTCGACCGGGCCGTGCCTGCGCAGCCGGTCCCGCCTGAGCATGCCGCGGTGCACGATCCACAGGTCGACGTGCCAGTCCGTCCCGGCGGCCAGTTCGTCCGCGTCGACGGAGAGGCTGAAGCCGCACCAGTCCTGTTCCTCGCGGGAGACCAGCGAGTCGGCGGGGAAGACGGAGACGGGGACCCTGACGCCACGGCCCGTGTCCCGCCTGACGAACCAGGCGAACACGTGCTGGTGCCTGCGTTCGCGCGGGCTGAGGTACCTCAGCGTCACCCGGCCGTGCACGTGGAGCCTGCCGGCCTCCCAGCGGACGTCGTCGATCCGCTGGCGGGGTTCGAGTTCGCCGCGCAGCCGGGTCACCCTGGAGGGAAGCGGCACGGGGGCGGCGAGGTGGTGACGGCCGCGGCGCCTGACGGCCTTGGCGTCCGGCGGGGCCGTACGCTCCCATTCGAGGAGTTCGATCAGTTCGGACATGCGGCGTTCGCGGACGAGGCGCCAGCGGGCCCGTTTCTGCGCGGGCAGCCGCGCGAAGACCTTCGGCCCCGCGTCGTCGAGATACTCGCGCGCCAGGTCGAGGAAGCGCCGCCGGAAGTCCTCCCCGCCCCGTTCCAGCGCGGGCAGGAAGACCGGCAGGTCGCCGTCGAGGACGGTCAGGTCCCAGGCGGGCACGTGCCTGGCGCGCCCGGTGGTGAGCAGGAAGTCCCGTACGGCGCGCACCGAGGCGAAGCGGTCCTCGACGCCCCTGACGTGCGCGCGGTCCTGGGTGATGGACAGGGAGTCACCGTCCCGCTCCCGCCACAGGTAGATCGGGCGGGCGAGCACGTCCACGGCCTCGGCGAGGAAGTGGGCGGGCAGGGCGACCGAGGTGTCCTCGTAGAGCACGCCCTCGGGGAAGCGCAGCCCGTGCTTCTCCCAGAACGAGCGCCGCCACAGCTTGTTGGTGACCAGGCGGTCCCGCAGCAGGATCTGCGCGCGGGTGACGTGGGTGCGGGCGAGACGTTCGGCGAAGGCGTCGCGGTGCATGTTCGACTGCCAGGCTCCCCTGCCGTTGAACCGGTGCACGTTGCCCGTGACAAGGTCGGAACCGCTCTCGGCGAGGGCGACCGCCATGGTCTCCAGCGCGTACGGCGGAAGCATGTCGTCGCTGTCGACGAAGGCGAACAGTTCCCCCGAGGCGGCCCGCAGTCCCGCGTTGCGCGCCGCGCCGAGCCCGGCGTTCGCCTGGCGCACCAGCAGGAAGCGCCCGTCCCGTTCGGCGAACCGCGCGGCGATCTCCGCGCCCGCGTCGGGGGACCCGTCGTCGACCATGACGACCTCGATGTCCCGCCAGGTCTGGCAGGCGAGTGATTCCAGGCAGGCCGCGAGGTACGGCTCCACGTCGTAGATCGGAACGATCACACTCAGAGCTGGCATGGTGTGGACTCCCATGGCTGGAGTGGACGGGATCCGGCATTCCGGCCTGCCCGGTTGAATATCGTCTGCCCGGTTCTCATCCCGGACGGCTCCCGCCACGGGAGCGGGAGTGCCTGCTGCGGCGGATGCCCGCGACGGTCAGCGCCCTCCTGGCGGCCCTGCTGAGGAAGCGGTACAGCCCCCGGGCGGGGGTGCGGGCGAGTACGGCCCGCAGCCGGGTCCTCTTCCGCTTGCGCCGTTTCGCCTTGGCGGAGGTCTTGGCAGAAGCTTTGGCGGAGGCTTTGGCGGGCTTCTTCTCCTCGGCCCGTTCCATCGGCAGCAGGCCCCAGGTCTCCCCGTCGAGCCACTGCGTGCCGAAGGTGGCCTCGACGAGGTCCTCCAGTTCGGGGCCGCCGCCCCGCTCGGCAAGCAGTCCGGCGCGGCCGAAGGCGGCCGTCCTTTCGAGCCTGGCGGCCACCACCCCGCCCGCTCCCGTGTCGCTCCGTTCGGCCAGCGCCAGGGAGACCAGCCCGTAGCCGTTGTCGTCGGCCAGCCGTACGAGACGGGTCAGGCAGTCGGCCGCGGGCACCCAGCCCGGGGGGCAGGCGAATCTGAAGGGGGCGGGGAAGGCGCTCTCCGCCACGCTCTCCACGAGTTCGACACGCCTCTCGTGCGTGTAGAGCTCGTGGACGAGCCGCAGGTCGACGGTCGGGTCGTCCAGGGGCGCGCGGCGCCCGTCCCGCAGGGCGGACCACGGCCCGGCGACGGCGATCCTGACGTCGGCGACCGAGCCGCGCAGGAACCCGTCGACCGTGGCGCGGACCTGCTCGTAGGAGGCGTCCCCCACCTCGACCACGACCTCGACGTACGGCACCGCCCACTGCCTGACCGGGGGTTTGCGCAGCCACCTGAAGGTCGGCACCCGGTTGGCGAGGAAGACCCAGTTGTGCCGTTTGACCTCCTGCTCCCTGCGCATCACCGTGGAGGCGCCCAGGTGGCGGCTGCGGGACTCCCGGTCGGCGACGAAGACGGCGCCGGCCTGCGCGAGGCGGTAGCCGAGTTCGGTGTCCTCGGCCAGGACCAGGGAGGTGTCCATCCCCCCGGCGCGGCGCAGCAGGGAGGCGGGCAGGGACGCGCTGGCGCCGACGTGCACCTTGAAGGCCTCGAAGCGCGCCTCCCGAAGCCCGGCGGTCCGCTCGATGTACTCGCTGGTCCAGGTGTCGGTGACGTTGCTCTCCGCACCCCCTGTGTCCCCCGCGTCCTCCGGGGAGGCGTCCTCGAAGAGTTTCTCCGTGGTGCCCGCGCTCACCGCGGCGTGCACCTCGGCCGGGGTGAGGCCCGGGTCCCAGGTCGCGACCATCTTGAACGTGCCGAGCACGGTGAGGTAGTCGGCCAGGTGGTGCCAGCGCATCTGCGCCTCGACCTGTTCGCGGAAGAGGACCATGTCGGCGTCGAGCCAGTGGATGACCTCGCCCTCGGCCACGTCGGCCCCGCTCTGGCAGGCCCAGGCGCGCCCCCACCCGCCGGGACGGCTGCGCACGAGGCGGGTGCGTTCCGGGACGATCTCGGGCAGCGGCAACGGAGGTTCGGCGCCGTCGTCCACGACGACGACCTCCATCAGGTGGCTCGGATAGCTCTGCGCGGCCAGGCTTGCCAGGGTCAGCGGCAGAGTACGGCTGCGGTGGACGGGGACGACGACGCTGACCGTACGGCTCGGCGTCCACGCTCCCAGCACGGGGGGTGTCACGACGCCGAAGTCGTTGAGCCGGATCAGCGGCTGCGCCCCCCGCACCGGACGGGCGCGCGAGTCGTGCATGTTCATGGGCCCCTTCATCTATGCCTTGTCGCGCTCTCCGGTCGTGGAGAGCGCTTCCGTTTCCATCAGGGGGTTGGCGTGGAATCCCCTCCACTGCCGCCTGAACGACCGCAGGAAGGCGTTGATCGGCTCCTGCCAGGTGTGGCCTGAGGCCTCCCGGCGCCGGAGGATGTAGTTGAGGCCGTGGGTGCGGTAGACCCTGCCTCCGGCCGCGGTGACCGACTGCAGCAGCTGGCCGTCCACCGTGCGCGGGATCGGGCGGAAGCCTCCGGCGTTGTCGAACGCCGCACGGGACAGCAGCATGGTTCCGCCGGCCACGACGCCGGTGTACAGCTCGGTGGCCATGTCACGGCGTACGGTGACGCCGATCCGTTCCAGGTAGACGAACTCGGGCGCGGACCCGACCAGGTCGGCGCCGGAGTACCGCTGGGCGAGCAGCAGGTCCGACAGGTGGCCGGGGCCGTACCAGTCGTCGTCGTCCATCTTCGTCAGCCAGGCGCCCGAGGCCCGCTCCGCGGCCTGGTTGAGCGCCTCTCCGAAGACCATGCGCGCGTCGGCCTCGATCACGGTGATCGTCCCCTTGTGGGCGGCGACGGCCGCCGCGACGTCCGGGTGGTCGGCCCGGAAGCCGTGCAGGGTCAGGACGACCTCGACCTCGGGGCCGCGTTGCCTGCCCGCCTGCCGCAGGGCGAAGCCCACCATGTCGGGGCGCCGCGTGCACAGCAGCACGGAGACCGTCCCCGGCCCGGGGACGCGCAGGCCTCGCGCGGCGGCGAGCGAGCGCCACCTGCCCTCGACGCCGTGCAGGTCGAGCGCGAGGCGCCGCAGCCTGACGCTGTACTGCTCGCGGTCCAGGGCGTCGGTCAGCCGGGAGACGCTGAAGCCGTCCAGCAGGTCGGCCAGTTCGGCGCCGAGCAGGTCGCGCCAGGCCCCGGTGGGGGTGGCGACGACGGGGACACCCGCGGCGGCCAGCCCGCAGACCGTACGGGCGAGGCCGAGGGCTTCGGCGGCACTCCCGGTGAGGCCCCCGGTGGGATCCACTGTGGGATCCACTGTGAGGTCGACGGTGACGCCCGCGAGGCCGCGCAGCCGGGAGACGTCGGTGTCGGTGAGGGCGCCGGACGGCGGGACGCGCACCACGACGTCCCCGGCGGCGATCTCGTAGGCCCCCGAGCGTGCGGTCAGTTCGGCCACGGGTCCGTCCGCGGCGGGCAGGAACCCGATGGGGCAGACGGAGCGCTCGTCGATCGGCGCGAGCAGGTCGGGCGTGAGAGGGCCGAGGACCGTGGCGGGACCCGGCCCTCTCACGCCCGACCCGAAGCCCGGCTCAAGACCCTGCCCGAAGCCCGGGTCGAGGCCCGGGTCGAGGCCCGGGTCGAGGCCCGGGTCGAGGCCCGGGTCAGGACCAGGGCCGGAACCCAGGCCCGGTCCCAGGTCCGGTCCCAGGTCCGGGACGGGCGCGACGGGGCCGGGGACGAGGTTGGCCTGGGCGAGGAGCGCCGGGCGGGCGGGGACGAGCCGGGAGGCGGCACGGCGGGCGGGTTCCCGCCGGTCGATCGGGGCCGGCCCCTCCCCCAGCCAGTCCGGTGTCCCGGAGGAGGCGGCGCGGAGGCAGAGGTCTCCGCCCGAGGCGTCCCGCCGGGCGGGGACGGGGCCGGACAGGGGCGTGGGGGTGACGTTGGGGTCCCCGGGGCGCCAGTGGGCCGTCCCCGTCCCCGCCAGGGCGACCACCGGGCCGTGCAGCCTCTCGCGGGCCGTGCCGCCCAGCCCCCTGGTCACGGCGCGCAGCACCTCCCCCGCCGGTACGGCCCTGCCGAAGGTCACCTCGACGCGCCACGCCCAGGCGGGCGGCCGTCCGCCGCTCACGTGGACCTCGCGCAGCGCGCGCCAGAACGCGGCCCCGTCGGGGACGGGCACCGGAGCCGCCCGCCACGGCGGCGTCTCGGCGACCATGACCGTCAGCGTCCGCACCCGCGGCAGCATCCCCCCGTACGGCACGGCCCTGCGCAGGTCGGCGGGGGTCCTGGCGAGCAGCAGGAACCTCTCGCTCTCTTCGGCGATCACATGGTCGGCGGGGACGGCGTCCAGGTCCGTCCAGGTCGCGTCCGTCCCGTCGCGCAGCCTCGCCAGTACGGCGGGGCTCTCCTCGAACCCGATGTGGCAGCCGAGCACCTCGCGGTTCACATGCCGCCCCTGACGAAGACGTCCAGGCCCTTCTCCGCCGGGTGCGTGGTGCGGGTCACCTCGGGGAAGCGCAGCACCCAGCGGTCGCTGACCACCTTGTCGTCCGCCCTGGCCGCGTCGTCGAGGAAGAACGCGACCTGCTCGGAGCAGCGGGGCAGCAGCAGCGGAAGCGCGGGGTAGCGCGCGGCGGGCCCGGTGGCGCCGGGTGGCCCGTCCACGAAGACGAGGCCGACGTCCTCGACGCCGACGAGCGCCTCCCGGTCGTACCACAGGTAGGTCTCCATCCCCTCCAGCCAGGGCAGCAGGGGCGCGTCACGGATCTCGACGACGTCGGAGAGGCCGTGGGCACGGACCAGGTCGCGGCTGGCCTCGGCGTAGCGCGGCTCGTGTTCGAGCGCGACGACCTTCGCCCCGGTGCGTTCGGCGACGTAGCCGAGCCACACGCTCGACGACCCGCTGCCGCACTCGACGATGGTCTTCGGCCTGGTCCTGAGGATCCACCCGGTCATCATCCGCAGCACGTCGGGGGAGGCGGCCCAGCCTCTGAGCGGAGGAAGCGGAGCGCGGGGGGTGATGAGCGACCGCAGGTCGGCGAAGGCCTCGAACTGCGTGTACGAGCGGCCGATCTCCCGTTCCAGGGAGCGGTGCTGCCCGCCGACCCGCTCGAAGCCGTCCTCGACCAGCTGGTCGGTCCTGGTGAGGGAGCGCAGGCACTCGGCGTGCCGTGCCTCGCCCTTCTTCTCAAGGGAGCCGACCCTGCGCCCGACGCGGTTCAGCTCCCCGCACATCCGGCCGACCTTGGCCTCACCCCGCCGCAGCGCGCGCGTCAGGGAGCGCCCGACGGCGAACGCCAGGCAGCCCGTCCCGGCTGCGAACCCGGCGGAAAGGGCGACCGGCAGGCGGGGGTCGAAGTCTCCCGCGCTGTAGGACAGCGCCGTGATCGCGATCACCACACCGGCGGCGACCCTGATTGTACGGCTGGGCATTCTTATCAACGGCATACGTACTTGGGCCTTTCGGGAAATTGCCCGCATGGATCGCATTCCAGCGCCACCGGCCATTCAACGGGCAACGTTGTGAAAATAACGTAGTGGCCTGTTCAAGACGGTGTTCCGTGCTTGGCCCGGCCTTTGCCGACCCCGTCCCAAGGGCTTGCGCGCCCCGAATACGGGACAGGAGAATTTCACCCGGCATCCGGGGGACCGCCTTCCGCGTGAAACACCCCACGATCCGCAGGACCATGGAGAACATCGCCCACCCCGGCGGATGCGGGCCAACAAACCACCACAAGAAGGACGGCAGACCCCTCGTACGGCACCACACATATCGCCATATCCGGCCAGCCGATAAGAACGGCGGGAAATCACCCGGCAGCCTGACCCGCATTCCTTTACGAATTGCACACGGTGCATTACCGTCGCCCCAAAGCGAGACAGAGGCGGAGGCCCCCGGTCGATCCGCCTTTCCGATCACCATTCGAGAGACGGGGGCCGACCCCCACCGGCCGCCTGGAGTTGATCAGAGTGCGCCCGACCGAAACCGCCGGTGTCCCCTTCCCCTGGCACGCGCGCATCAGGGACGCCGGAACCGGCCGGATTCTGGGCGCCGGCATGCTCGTCGGCACCCGGCACGTGCTGACCTGCGCCCACGTCGCCGGTGACGGGCAGGCCCCGCCGGAGACCGAGGTCGTCGTCGAGTTCACCACCCGCCCCGGGGCGACGACCACCGGCCGGGTCGAACCGGACCACTGGATTCCCGAGGGAAAGGCGGGCGAGGGCGACCTCGCCCTGCTCCGGCTGGCCGAGGACCAGCCGGAGGGCTGCGGCGCCTCCCTGCGCAGGCAGGCGACCCCGCTGGGGACCCAGGTCCACGCGCTCGGCTTCCCCCACGACCACCCCGACGGCCTGTGGGCCTCCATGCGGCTGGCGGGCAGTTGCGGCCCGCGCGGCGAGTGGGTGCAGCTCAACGACTGGCGTCCCGGCGAGCCCCGGCAGGGGTTCAGCGGCGCGGCCGTCCTCAACGAGCTCAACGACCACGTGATGGGCGTGGTCGTCGGCGGGCGCAGGGGCGGCCCGGCGAACCTCGCCTACATGATCCCGGTGGAGACCGTCGCGCGTTACCTGCCGCGGACCAGACGGTGGGTGCACGGGCCGGGCGCGGTCGATCCGGAGACGGCCGTCGACTACGACCCACTGGTCCCCGACGTCGCGCTCGCCCAGCGGATGACCGACTGGCTGCGCGCGCCGAGCGCCGTACGCGTGATCACCGGCGGCGGCCCGGGGCAGTCGCGGACGCTGCGCAGCGTCATCGTCTCCTCCGACCGGGAGCACCGCCCGCCCGACGGGGTGCTGGTCTCCGCGCCCCCGGGGACCGTCTCCCCCGCCGCCAGCCTCGACCTTGCCGTCGACGCCTCGGGGAAGACCGTGGAGGCGATCTCCCTGCGCATCCTCGACCGGCTCGGCATCCCCGGCCCGCCCGGCGCCGCGGCCGGGCGGGTGCGTGACGGTGTCCCGTCCATGACCATCGTCGTGTACGGCATCGACGAGGCCGACGACCCGGTCTCCCTCGTGGAGACCCTGCTGCGGCCGCTCGCCGAGCAGCGGTCCCGACTGCTGCTGGTGTTCGGGCGTGACGCCTCCCCGGCCCTCGACCAGGCGCGCTCCCTTGAGTCGGAGGCGGCCCGCGCCGAGCGTGCTCACGTCCTGCGGCTTCTCGGCGAGCTGGCCGACCTGGTCGCCAAGCTCGGGGCCGCCGAGCGACGCGCCGTCGAGCACTGGCGGGAGGTCGCCCCGCGTGTCGCGGGCGTGCCCGACCCGCCCGACCTCGTCGCCGCGTTCCGGCTCCGCCTGCTGCGGCATCCGGACTCGGCGCCCGAGGAGCACTGGACCGCCCGCGAACTCCAGGAACTCCTGCGCCGCGAGGGCCGCGCGGCGGCGCGGATCGAGGAGTACGGCCGGAGCCTGCGGGAGGCCCTGGGCCGCAGGGACGAGCTGCGCGGCCGGTTGGAGACCGGCAAGGCCCTGGCGGCGGGCGCGGGCCTGGCCGAGGACATCGAGCTCGGCCGCCTCTACGACGAGGCCCACGAACTGCTGTGGGACCGGCGGCCCTGCGATGTCGACCGGGCGGGCACCCTGGTCAGGCACTACGAGACGGCCGTCAGGCGCCTGCGCGCGACCGGCAGGGCGGGCGGGGGCGGATGACCCCCTGCGCGCGCCCCGGCTGCACGGGGGTCGTCGACGAGACCGGCTACTGCGACGCCCGGGGGCACAGGAACGACCCGCCGCCCGCCGAGGCCACCGGGGCCACCGGGGCCGCCGGCGTCATTGGGGCCGCTGAGGAACCGGCCAGGTCCCACGGCACCTCCGGTACGGTCCCGCTGCCCGTGCTTCCCGCGACCGACCCGCTCAGCCGTGTCGACCCCGCCCCCCGCCCGCCCGAGCACGGACGGCCCTGCGCGCGTCCCGGCTGCGCGGGGGTCGTCGGAGGCGGCTACCTCGGACAGCCGCCGCTCTTCGAGGGGGTCTGCTCGCTCTGCCGTACCCCCTACTCCTTCAGGCCGAAGCTGCTGCCCGGTGAGATGGTCGACCGCTACCGGGTGCTCGGCTGCCTGGCCCACGGCGGTCTCGGCTGGGTCTACCTCGCCTGGGACACCGGGCTGGAGCTGCACGTCGCGCTCAAGGGGCTGATCGGCGACGGCGACGAACACGCCAGGCGGGTGGCCGTACGGGAACGGCAGATCCTCACCGTCCTGCACCACCCCAACATCGTCCGCATCCTCAACTTCGTCACCCACCCCGACCCGCGCTCGAAAACTCCGGTCGACGCGGCGACCGACTACATCGTCATGGAGTACGTGGACGGGCGGTCCCTGCACGAGGTCGCCGCCACCGGTGACCTGCCCGTCGAGCAGGTGATCTCCTACGGTCTGGGCATCCTGTCGGCCTTCGAGTACCTGCACGGCTTCGCCGACGCGGGCTCGGGGCGCCGTGGCCTGCTGTACTGCGACATGAAACCCGACAACGTCCTGCACACCGGAGACCGGGTCAAGCTGATCGACCTCGGCGCGGCCCGCTGGATCGGCGACCGGACCTCCCCCCTCGTCCACACCCGCGACTTCCAGGTCTCCCAGGAGGAGATCGACGAGCACTGGCTGACCGTACGGTCCGACCTCCACACGGTCGGCCGCACCCTGGAGTCCCTGCTCCCCGGAGGCTGGCAGGCCGAGGACGCCCCCGGCGCCGAGTCGTTCCTTCGGCTGCTGCGCCGCGCGACCGCCCCGTTCCCCGAGCGGTTCTCCTCGGCGGCGGAGATGGCCGAGCAACTGCGCGGTGTGCTGCGGGAGATCCTCTCCCTGCGTGACGGCCTTCCCCGTCCCGAGCCGTCCACGGTCTTCACCCCGACCGCCGCGCTGCTCGACGCCGGGCTCGGGGCGGTGCCGCCGCTCGACCACTGGATCGGGCCCGCGGGCCGTACGGCGTTGCTGGACCCCGGCAGGCCCGCGCCCTCCGTTGGCGCCGTCCGGCTGCCCACGCCCCGGGTGAACCCCGACGACCCCGAGGCGGGTCACCTGGCGAACGTGAGCGTCGACGACCCCCGGCGGCTCGTCGACACGCTCGGCGCCCTGCGGCGGGAGTCGGCCGAGGCGTACCTGCTCATGTGCCGTGCCCACCTCGAACTGGCCGAGATCGACGAGGCCGGGCGGTGCCTGGAGAGGGCCGGGACGGTCCTCGGCGAGGGCGCGCCGTACGACTGGCGGACGGCCTGGCACCACGGGCTCCTCGCCCTCGCCGAGGGGCGGGCCGACCTGGCGCTGGAGCGGTTCGACGCCGTCTACACGGCGTTGCCCGGGGAGGACGCGCCCAAGCTGGCCCTGGGCTTCTGCGCCGAGCACCTCGGGGAGCCGGACCGGGCCGCGCGGCACTACCGGGCGGTGTGGCACCGTGACCGCTCCCAGGTGAGCGCGGCCTTCGGGCTGGCCCGCATCCACCTGGCCGAGGGCGCCAGGGGCGAGGCCGTACGGATCCTCGACCAGGTGCCCCGCGTCTCACGGCACTTCGACGCGGCCAGGATCGCCGCGGTGCGCATCCACGCGGGACGGCTGCCCGGCGGACCGGGCGCGGGCGCGCGCCTGCCGACGGCTGCGGACCTGGGCGAGGTGATCGACCGGCTGCCCGACCTGTACCTGGACGGCGGCGACCGGGACGGCGACGCCCGCGCCCGGTTGCGGGCCGCGCTGCAGGAGGCGGCGCTTGAGTGGGTGCTGGAGGGCGGGGGACGGCGGGCCGTACCCGGCGCGACCGGAACCAGGCCCGGGAGCACGACCGGCGGCGGGACCGGGGTCTCCCGGGGGTACGGCCCCCCGGTCCTGGCCGACCCGGTCGGTGAGGCGGCCCAGCGCGCACTCCTTGAGGAGTCCCTGCGCAGGCTCGCCCAGCAGGCGGACGACGCCCGGCGGCACAACGCGCTGATCGACCTCGCCAACACGGTCCGCCCGAGAACACGGCGGTGACCCGGCGATGACCCGGCGACGATCCGGCGATGAGGAGGAACAGGAACGGATGAGCGCACGCCCCGCCTTCACCCTCGAAGTGGGCCAGAACAAGTACCTGCGGGCCACGGCCGGCGAGATGCACGCCATGCTCACGATCGGCGCGCACGGCCTGGACGGGCTCGCCCCCACGGTGGCCGAGGTCATCCTCGTGGACACCTCGGGCTCCATGGGCAGGCCGGGCACGAAGATCGGCGCGGCCAGGCGGGCGAGCGCGGCGGCGATCGACACGCTGCGCGACGGCGCGTTCTTCGCCGTCGTCTCCGGCAACCACGAGGCCGCGATGGTCTACCCGCCCGCCCCCGGGCTGGCCGTGGCGACGCCGGAGGTCAGAGCCGAGGCGAAGGCCGCGGTGCGGCGGCTCACCGAACGCGGCGGCACGGCGATGAGCACCTGGCTGCGGCTCGCCCGGCGCGTCCTCGCCACCCGGCCCGCCGTGATCAGGCACGCGATCCTGCTGACCGACGGCCGCAACGAGAGCGAGCCGGGGGAACGGCTCGACGCGGAACTCGACGCCTGCGCGGGACTCTTCTCCTGCGACGCCCGCGGCATCGGGGACGGCTGGGCGTCACAGGAGCTGCTGCGCGTCGTCACCGGGCTCAACGGCACGGCCGACGCCGTACGCGAGGACGCCGACCTGGTGGCCGACTTCCGGGAGATGACGCGTTCCGCGATGCGCAGGGGTGTCCCCGACCTGCGCGTCAGGCTGAGGCTGCTGCCCGGTGCCGAGGTCCGCTACGTCAAACAGGTCTTCCCCGTCGAGGCCGACCTCACCGGGCGGCTCGTACGGACCGACGGGACGGTGGAGTTCGGGACGGGGCCGTGGGGTGAGGAGAGCAGGGAGTACTTCGTCCGCATAGACGTCGATCCGACCGGCCGTGACAGGGGCGAGGACCTGCGGCTGGCCCGGGTGGACCTGGCGGCGGCCGAGGGGGCCTCCGGAGAGGTCGAACTGCCCGCCGTGGGGACGCCGATCCTCGTGCACTGGACCGACGAGCCCGCGCTGTCCTCCCGGGTCGACCCGAAGGTCGGCCACCACACCCGGCACCTGGCGCTCAGGGAGGCGATCGACGCGGGCCGCCTGGCCTACGAGTCCGGCGACAGGGCCGAGGCCGAGCGGGCGTGGGGCCTGGCCGTACGGCTCGCGACGGAACTCGGCAACGACAGGAACCTGCGGTGGCTGTCCCACCTGGTCCACGTCGTGGACGCCTCCCGGGGGCTGGTGCGGCTGAGGGAGCGGATCGACCCCAGGGACATGAAGGGGTCACAGCTCAGCTCGTGGCACTCGACGCTGAGCCCCGGTGCCCGTTCCCGGCGGCTCGGTGAGGAGCCCGAGGAACGGCTGGTGGCCGCGCGGCGGCGGTGCCCGAACTGCTCACGTGTGCCACGGGCGGACTCCCTGTTCTGCGAACAGTGCGGTCTCCCCCTGCAGGATTTATCCGATTTATCGGATAAATCGGAGGCTCCCGACGAGCTGCCCCCGGAGGACCGGTGAGCACCACGCGCAGGACCCTGTGGCGCCTCCGGGCCGTGCTGACGGTCGCCGTCGCCGCGCTGTTCGTCACCTCCTTCTGGCTGTTCCAGGGCGTGCACCAGACCGCGGACTCAAGGGCGATCTCCGCGATCCTGGAGATATCGAGCGTCCGGCAGGCGCTGGCCACCGCCGACCGGGCCGCCGTCGAGACCTTCCTCGGCACCTCGGAACCCGGCACCCCGGGGCCGGGCGCCTCAGGGGCGCGCGCCCCGGAACCGGGCACCGCAGAGGCGGGTGTTTCGGGGTCGGGCGTTCCATCGCCGGGAGGGGCCACGCTCACCCTGCCCGCCGAGCAGGAGTACCGCGAGCAGATCCAGACCGCCGGTCTCAACCTCGCCCAGGCGGCCAGGGACGACGTCGCCGACGACGTGCCGGGCAGGAGCGACGACCTGCAACTCGCCCAGGGGATGCTGGCCGTCTACACCACCCTCGTCGAGCAGGCCGGGGAGCACTACCGGCGCGGGGACGGCACCGTCGGCGCGACCTACCTCTGGGGCGCCTCCCGCCTCATGCACCATGACAGGCAGGGCATCCTCAAGACGCTCGACGACGCCCAGGAACGGCAGTGGACATGGCTGCGCGCGCAGTTCCCGTCCACCTGGGCGATGCGGACGGCCACGGTCTGCTGGGGCCTCTGCCTCCTGACGACGCTGGCCCTGCTCTGCGGGACGCAGGTCTTCCTGCGGCGGCGCTTCCGCCGGGACCTGAACCCCCGGCTGCTCACGGCCACCGCGCTCGTGCTCGTCCTGGCGGCGGCGACCTCACCGGCCTACTTCTCCGGGGCCGATCTCGACGAGGCGGGCACGATGACGCGGAGGGTGGCCGAGGCCAGGAAGGCCGGGGTCGAGGCGGAGCACGACTACGGCGACGAACGGCTGGCGCGACTGCTGGACCCCGTCTGCGGCACGCCGGGCACGTGCGGCCCCACGGTCGCCAAGGAACTGCGTGTACGGAGCGACGTCCCCCCACCACCGGTCCCGAGGGAGGCGGCCGAGATCAGAGAGGTCAACGTCCGGATGCGGGACGCCACGGAGTACGCGGGCCTGGTCTTCCTCATCCCGCTGCTCTCCGCCGCCGCCGGGGCGCTGATCTGGGGTGGCATCCACCCACGCCTCAACGAGTACAGGTACCGGCCACGATGAGACGAAGAACGCTCCACAGGGTCACCACGAGGATCGTCGCCGGGCTGGCGCTGCTGGGCGCCACGGTGTGCGCCACGGCGTGCGCGCCGCTGCCCGGAGGCCGTACCGTCTCGGTGCTCGCGACCTGGACCGGCACCGAGGCCGAGCACTTCGGGAAGGTCCTTGCCGCCTTCGAGGACAGAACCGGCATCCACGTCGAGTACACCGGGACCCGCGCGATCGACGAGACGCTCCGCTCCGACCTGCGGGGCGGGACACCCCCGGACATCGCGATCCTGCCCAGCACCGGTGACCTGGCGCAGTACGCCCACAGCGGCGACCTCCTCCCCCTGGACGGGGTGGTCTCCCGGCAGGACCAGTACGGGCGGCCGTGGCTGCTGCGGCTGAACCGGAAGGTGTACGCCGTGCCGTTCAAGGTCAACCTCAAGAGCCTCGTCTGGTACGACCGGTCGCGCTGGCGGCCCTCCCCCCAGGAGATGCGGGACCCGCTCTCCCTGCGGACCGGGGGCCGGGCACGGAGCGTCTGGTGCCTGGGGATGCAGGCCCTGCGTTCGGCGGGCTGGCCGGGGACCGACTGGATCGAGGACATCCTGCTGCACCAGGTCGGTCCCGAGAAGTACCGAAAGTGGGCCTCGGGGACGCTGGCGTGGACCTCCGACGAGGTACGGCAGGCATGGGAGACGTGGGGGAGGATCCTGGACGCCTCCGGCCTCGACCGGCAGGGCCGCAGGGTCGCGCTGCTGACCGATTTCAGTGAGGCCGGGCTCGGGCTGTTCGGCGACCCGCCCGGCTGTCTCCTCGAACACCAGGCGTCCTTCGTCATCGTCACCTACCCGTCGGGCCGCGACGTCGACTTCTTCCCCTTCCCGTCCCTCCCCTCCGGGAAAGGCGGCGCCGTTCGCCGGTCGGTGGTGGTCTCCGCCGACTTCGCCGGGATGTTCAACGCGACCCCGCAGGCAAAGGAGCTGATGAGGTTCCTCGCCGGTGACGAGGCCCAGCGGATCTGGCCCGCCATCCCGGCCGGTGCCGCCTTCTCGGCGAACCTGGGAGTGCCCCCCGACGTCCATTCCGTCAAGGATCCGGTGGGCAGGAAGGTCGCGGACACCCTCGACGGGGCGGCCATGGTGTGCCTGGACGCCTCCGACCTGATGCCGCCCGCCCTGCGCGACGCCTTCGGCGACGCCGTCATCGAGTATCTGAGCGCCCCGGAACGGCTGCCCGACCTGCTCACCGAACTCGACCGGGTCCAGGACCGTGTCAAGAACAGGTGGCGGCCGAACGAGCAGGAGCGGAAGGACCTGCTGTCGTTCTCCTGCCCCGGCCCCCTCAACCGGCCCGGCCGGCCCATCCGGCCCGCGAAACCGAACGGAGTCACCCCATGACAGAACTGGTGCGTTTCGACATCGACGGTGAGGAGGGCTCGGTGCTCGTCGAACTCGACCCGGCCCCCGGCTTCGAACGTCTCTCCCGCAGGGACGGCGGCCTCGCCCAGGCGAAGGTCTCCTTCGAGGGCGCCCTGGCCGGGGTGCGCGACGCGGCCTCCAGCGCCCTGAAGCAGTTCCAGGCCATGGCCGTACCACCGGACGAGGTCGAGTTGCAGTTCGGCGTCAGGCTGAGCGCGGAGGCCGGGGCGGTGATCGCCAAGACCGGCGCGGAGGGCCACTTCGAGGTGCGGGTCAAGTGGCAGCGCGAACCCCGCCTGAGAATCCTCTCCGACCCCTCCTGACCTCCCACCGGTGTCCCGGGCGACGGCCACACGGCCGCCCGGGGCGCCCGTCCCCCCGGCGGTGGCGCGCCGACCGCCGCCACCCGGGCCCTGCGGACATCCGCGAGCGGTTCGTTCAAGACCGGGCCGCGGCGCGCGGACGAGACTGCCGGGCATGAGCGAGAACACCTTCACCCCCGCCCTCGGTCGTTTCGCCCCCACCCGGTTCTACGACCATGTGGTCGCGCTGACGCGTGAACGCCTGTGGCGGGCGCTGGCCGCCATGTACGTGGCGCCGCGCCCCGACGACGTGATCGTCGACGTGGGATGCGGCACCGGCTCGCTGGCGGTGACGCTGGCCCGCGTCGAGCCGAGGGCGCGGATCATCGGCCTCGACCCCGACTCCGACGTGCTGGCCACGGCCAGGCGCAAGGCCGCCGCCTCCGGTGTGACGGTGCGCTGGCAGACCGGCATGGGCGACGAACTGGCCGGCCTGCTGGGGGCCGCCTCGGTGGACACCGTCGTGTCCAGCCTCGTGCTCCACCAGTGCCCGGTGCCGGTGAAGCGGGCGGTGCTCGCGTCGATGGCCACGGCGCTGCGGCCGGGCGGGAGGCTGGTGATCGCCGACTACGGGCTGCAGCGAACGAAGCTGATGCGGCTGGCGTTCCTGACCGTCCAGTTCGCCGACGGCAGGCAGGACACCCAGCCCAACGCCGACGGCGCGCTCCCCGGTCTCATGTCGGCCGCCGGGTTCCGCGACGTGCACGAGGCCGAGGTCGTCTCCACGGCCACCGGCTCGATCTCGATCTACGTCGCGCGCAAGGGCTGACCGCGCAGCAGCGACAGTACGGCCACGGGCGTGAGGCCCGTCATCTCGCGCATCCGGCGGGTGAGGTGCGCCTGGTCGGCGAAGCCCGCCGCGAACGCCGCCTCGGCCGGGGAACGTCCCGCCTGCAACGCCTCAGCCGCCAGACGCAACCGAGCCCACACCCGCCAGCGGGTCAGCGGCATGCCCACCTGGTGCCGTGCCAGGGCGCGCAACCGCTGGGGGGAGAGCCCAACCGTCGCGGCCAGCACGGGCATGGGAACGTTTCCGTCCCACAGCGTGTCCAGCGCCTCGACCAGCCGGGGGTCGAGTTCACCCGACGGGCGGGCGCCCGCCCTGCCGATGTCCTCCGCGCGCAGGCCGCGCAGTTCGGGAGCGGGGGTCACACCGTCCCCGTGGCGTTCACGCAGCCGGTCGGCGAACACGCAGTGCGGCTCGACGTAGAAGACGACGAGATCCGTCGCGGCGAGCATGCGGTGCCGTTCCATCGGCGGCACGACCAGCGTCACGGCCCGGTGGTGGATGTCCGAGGCGTCCACGATGGAGACCTCGCCCCGGACCGCGACGGCGATCTGGAAGGCGGCGTGCCGGTGGAAGGAGCCGTCCGGTGTCGGGCCCTGGTACACCGCGTACCCCTCGCCGACGGAGAACCGGGGCGTCGGCCCCTCCTGAGGGTTCATCCCTTCGATTCTGCCCGGTACGACTTCCTTGCGCCGACCGGGATTCGTCAGGATATCCTGACGAACATGACGTTCATGAGCCCCGACATCCCCGGTCACGAGGGCTTCGCCGCCCCGGTGCTGCCCAACGGCGAACCGGCCTCCTCCTCAAGCGCCTTCGTCAAGGAGTTCGTCGGTTACCAGGCCGCCTGCTCGTGTGGATGGGCCGACCAGCGCCGGTTCCCGCCCACGCGGGAGGGGGCGAAGGAGACGGAGTACCGGTGGTGGAGCAGGCACGCCGCCCCGCTGATCGCCGCCGCCCCGCCCAGCGAACTGGTGGTCAAGTCGAACCTCCTGTACGAGCGGATCGCGCGACTCGCCGCGGAACGCCCGCTGGCCGCCCTGACGCTGCTGTCCCAGGTGGAGGGCTGGCAGCGCGTCCTGCTCGACCAGGCCGTCGCCGGGGCCCGGGAGTCCGGCGCGTCCTGGGCGCAGGTCGGAGAGGCGATGGGGATCTCCAAGCAGAGCGCGCACGAGCGGTTCAGGACACGCGTGAACATGTGACACCGGGGACCCGGTCCACTGATCCTCCGAAGGGAGGAAACGGTCCGTACCTCCGTCTGGTGATCGCTCGCCGGAAATAGGCGATCATCAAGACATGCGTAAGGCATTTGCCCTCTTATTAGGGCTCACGATCCCCTTATCCACCTTCACCCCGGTTTCCGCGGACACCACACGGACCCCCGCCCCCAGCGCCGCGATCTCCTGGGCCCCCTGCCCCGAGGATTCGGGCGCGGAGTGCGGGACGCTCGCCGTACCGGTCGACTGGAGGCGTCCGGCGGCCGGGACGTTCAACGTGGGCGTCGCCCGCCGCAAGGCCACCGACCCTGCCGCCAGGATCGGCACGCTCGTGGTGGCCGCGGGCGGCCCCGGAGGGTCGGGGGTTGACCTCGTCCTCGCGAGCCCGCAGATCCTCACCCCGGAGACCCTGCGCCGCTTCGACGTCGTCAGTCTCGACCCGCGCGGCACGAACCGCAGCAACCCGGTGGTCTGCTCGACGGAGCTGCTGCAGCAGGCCCCCGACCCGATCGTGAAGAGCCAGGCCGAGTTCGACAGGGCCGTGGCCTACAGCAGGCGGCTGCGCGCCGACTGCCGGGCCCGCACCGGCCCGGTGTTCGACCACGTCGACTCGCTCAGCGCCGCGGCCGACCTCGACGCGTTCCGCGCGGCGCTGGGCGAGGAGAAGCTGTCCTTCTGGGGCATCTCCTACGGCACCCTCCTCGGCCAGCAGTACGCCGAGCGCTACCCCCGGCGGGTCCGGGCCTTCGTGCTCGACAGCGTCATCGACCACAGCGTCGACACCCGGACCTTCATGGACACCGGGACCTGGGGCGCGCAGGACGCCTTCAACGAGTTCGTGGCCTGGTGCGAGCGTGACGAGGCCTGCCTCCAGCACGACGGGAACGTCAGAACCCTCTGGAAGGGGCTGATGGCCCGGGCCGACCGCGGCGAACTCAGTGTCCCCGGTCAGCCCGGCGCCCTGCTGACGCCCTTCGTCCTCAGCTGGACCGCGCTGGACTACTTCTACAGCGCCGACACCTGGCGTCCGTTCTCCGAACTGCTGGCCGCCCTCGACACCGGCCAGGCCACCGCCGGGCAGCTGCCCACGCCCCTGGCCGCCAAGAGCGCCCAGGACGTCAGCCCCAACCCCTTCCAGATCTTCTGTGAGGACTACCGGCTGCCCGTCCGCGACTTCCGCGAGTACGACAGGCACCTGCGCAGGCTTGGCAGGATCGCGCCCGACATGCGCTACAGCTTCCTCGCGGTCTTCCCGGTCTTCACGTGCCTGGGAGAGCCGAGTTCGATCCCCAACCCGCAGCACGAGCTGAGGGTCCGTACGGACACGCCGCTTCTGGTCGCCAACTCGCTGCACGACCCGGCCACCGTCTACCCGTGGGCCGTGAGCACGACCCGCCAGCTCGGCCGCTCCGGGCGCCTGCTCACCTACGAGGGCTGGGGGCACATCGTCTACGGCCGTGGACCGTGCGCCACGGGCGCCATCGACTCCTACCTGATCTCGCGGACCCTCCCCGCCCGAGGAGCCCGCTGCCCGGCCGTCCCGCCGAACACCGGGACCGACAACCTCCGCAAGCTCGTCTCCCCGCTTCCCCACATGCCCGGCTGGACCTCTCCCCTGTAGTCCCCGGTTCGCGCGCGTCGGCCGGAAAGACGCTCCTGACGACGCGCTCTGATGGTGGCTCCTGGCGGGAATGAGGACCGGGTTCCCGCACCGGTCCTCACTCCCGCCCTCCTGCCGGCCTCGGTTCCTGACGTCCGGAGTCGCTCCGCCGTCAGGCGGGGCAGACGACGTCCGGTACGCCTCGTGGCAGGTTGCGGCGCTCGTCCTCGCTGAGGTCACGTCCAAGGACGCCGCACAGGTGGGACTTCCACAGTTCAGGATCGAGCCGGAACAGCTCCACAGATCCTCGGGCCGTGTACTCCGTGGGCTTACGGTTCCTCAGCAGGACCCTGCCGTTGTCGGAAGCCTCCATGAAGTCCTGCTTGCCGGCGAAGTTGTAGGAGGTCACCTCGACGTCACCGGAGCCGGTCATCCTCATGAGGCGTACGGAACTTCCGTTGGCCAGAAAGAATCCCGGACTCTCCGATCCGTCGTTCTCCATGATCCCCACCTGCCATTTCTCTGCTTCCATGGGTCCGAACGGGCCCAGTATCTTCCGTGCTCGCCGACGGTCCTGTACCGACCACAACTCGACCATGAGGCCTCGGGTCAGCACGATGGCATAGCGACCACTGGGCTCGATCGCCGCGGTGATCAGATCGGGCCCCAGGCTGATCCGCAGATCCGGGTTCTCCACGTGGGTCGCCAGACGGACGGCCCGCAGAGTGTGATCATGGGCGTTCGTGATCTTTATGTATCCCGGCTCGTAGTACGGACCCACCGAGAGCTCCCTGAGGTCGGCTCCGCCGAGAAAACCGTAAATGTCGAACGGGTCGGACAGAGGCCGACCATTACGGGCGTTCCAGTGTTCGATCACGCTTCCGGAGACCGTCACCAGTTCCTCGTCTGTGAAGAAGAAGGAGGTCACCCGGAGTCGTTTCCCGTTCTTGCCGGCGGGGGGCATACGGGCGGTGAGCTCGGCCACTCTGCGCAGGTGCGGAAGCTCATAGACCGTGACCCTGTTCTGGTCGGTCACATCGGCCACCAATGTCCCAGCGCGGTTTATGGTCAACAGCAGTCCCGGGTCAGGGGGCGTGGCGGGAATGTGAACCTCGGAGAGTGTTCTTTCCTGCCCTCCGGTCTCCTTGATCACCAGTCGATCAGCGGTCCCGGCGCCGTTCTCCCCGACACGGACCAGCATGGTGCGCCCCTGGTCGAGCAGCAGCGGCGGGCTGAACACCTGCAGCCCATCGTCGGCGAACATCCGCCAGCCGATCATGCTGATCTTGTCTCGACGAACCACTACGGGGGCGTCCGGCGTACCGAGCAGGGGACCCGCCCTGTCTCCGAGGGCGAGGACAGGACCTTCGAGCCGTTGTGGCGAGGTACCCGGCCGTGCGCTGAGAAGCGTCCACCTCCCTTCTCCCTCATTGACCGCGACGCGTTCGCCCGTCCGGTCGACGGCGAGCCCCTGGCATGAGCTGTAGTCAGCGGACGGAACATAACGCGTCATCCTGTGCCCGTCAGACACGCGAAGGATCTGGTAGACGGCCTTCTTCGCGCTGGAGGGCTTCCTGCACAGGGCCAGGACCCTCCCGTCAGCCGACACCTCGGCCTCTGTCAGATCCGTCTCCGACATGCCCCGGCCGTTCTCCAGTTCCCGTACGGAGCCGCTGCGGAGATCGATGGACACCGGGGAGTTCCCGTCGCCCAGTCGTACGGCCACGAGCGTGTTCTCGTCCGGGCCGAACCACACCTGCCGCAGTTCGGGCAGTCGCCCCGGCAGTTGCCTGAGCCGCTGTGTCGCCAGGTCCCACACCTGCAGCCGCCCATCGGAGATCACCGTGGCGATCCGGTCGGCGTTTGGCGAGAAGTCGATGACCTTGTAGGAACCGGAGATTCCTCCCATGACGTACCTCTGCGGAGCGGTGCCGTACAGCCGGTGCGCCGGTCCCAGGACAATGTCGTGCGCCGTGTGGCGCACCTCGTGCCAGATCGTCGTGCCGGTCCCCTCCAGCACATAGGCAATGCGCCGACCGTCCCTGCTGACCAGCGGAAAGGTCGCGTACCCTGCCAGATCGAAATGCTTGCGCAGAATCCTTCCGCCGGCTTGGCGGAGGAACAACGTCGCACGGCCGAGCTCGGAGGAAGCCAGCGTCACCATGCCGTCGGCGCTCATCCCGGCGGCACGGATCGGCCCCTGGACTCCGGTCAGCATCCAGACGGCGTCCTTGAGTTGGTCATATCGCTGCAACAACGCGTTACGCGCCTCCTGCGTCGGCGCGATCTCGTAGGCGGCGGCAGCTGCCAGGGTCGCCAGTCCCGGGTCCTCCTTGGCCATCTCCGCCGTGAAGCTCGCCAGCGCCCGTGACCTGTTCTCGTCCGCCCGCTCCGCGCTGACCAGCATCTGATCGACGAGAAAGGTGGCCAGGCCCACGATCAGCGCGAACACCATGGTCAGCGCGGTCCGCACGGCATGGGTTCGCCGCTGCGACATCCGGCTCCGCCGCCGGGCCAGTGCCAGGAACTCGCGTTGTTCCTTGGTCAGCTCACCCTCACGCCCGCCCAGCCACTGATCGATGACCTCCAACTGTTCTCTGTCCGGCAGCAGGTTCGCCGACCGTCCGCCGTGCTGCCAGCGCCGTAGGTCATGGGCCAGCTCCGCCTGCCCGGTCAGGAGCTTTCCGTCCGCCTCCACCTGCTGCCGCAGCTCAGGCCAGGCTGTGATCAGCGCCTCATGGGCCAGCTCCGCGCTCTCCGGTTCCCCCTCACCGCCGTACAGCACCAGCAGCCGCCGCTCGGCGAAAGCCTTGGCTAGCTCCCACTGCGTCTCGTCCACCTCGTCCCGGGTGAGCCTGCGACGCAGCAGGATCTGGCTGTCGGGCAGCATCCGCACCAGTTTGGTGAGCAGCCGTCGCGCCGCCTTTTCCTGCTCCGGCTTGCCGTCGACCTGGTCCGCCCAGGCCCGTTCGGCGTGGTGTCCCAGCGCGCCGGACACACCCTGCATCTCCTCGTAGGCCGCGTCCCGCAGGTAACCGCCGTTCCGCTGCTCCCACAGCTTCTGCAGGACGAACCCCAGCAGTGGAAGAACGCCCGGCTCGCCACCTGTGTCGTCCAGAATGCGCCGGGCCAGCCCAGGTTCGTATTCCACGGCCGCGAGCCGCTCGACGGGCTTGGCGATCACCTCCTCCAACTGCCCGGAGGACATGGGGGCCAGCGGTACCGTCGCCCCGCCGAGCAGGGCGGGCCCCAGCCGTGGGTGTTTCAGAACCGCATCCATCAGGTCAGAGCGCAACGTGGTCAGGACACGCACTCCAGCGGTCGGCCGCTGCGGGAACAACAGGTCGACGAGCTCGTCGACCTCGGCCTGGGGACGGTTCAGGAGCGCCTCTGCCTGGTCAAGAACGACGAGAAGACCACCGGAAGCCGTACCACGGGCGCGGTGGAGCGTGTCCGCAAGCCCCTTGTCCGCGAGCCATGTCTCGACCTGGTCGGCGCTCCGCGCGCGCACGGGGCCGTACCGCCCGGACCTGGCGGCCTCGTACAGCTCGGTGGCCAGCGCCGACCGCACGGAGGAGATTTCCCCGGCGTTGAACGCCAGGACCTCGTGTCCGTCCTCCCGTATCCGGGGCGCCACACCGGCCAGGGCCAACGAAGACTTGCCGCACCCCGAAGGTCCGTAAACCGTCACGGTGCGCGCTCCGCGCAGAGCCTTGACGATGTTGCCGATGTCCTCCTGTCTCCCGAAGAAGAAGTCCGCGTCACCTTCTCCGTACGGCTCCAGCCCTCTGAAGGGAGAAGGCGGGTCGATGACGGGACCGAGTTCGGGGACCTCCCGCACGATGGTCCTGGTACGCAGTGCGTAGGCCTGCTGGGCGTCGCCCACCGGCTGCGCGGCGACCAGCAGACCGACCACCGCACCCAGCGCGTCGTCCCAGACGGGACTGCCGCTGAAACCGGGCCTGACGTGGGCGACCTGCCCGCTGGACCTCGACAGCTGCACCCATCCCTCGCCCGTGGCACCGCTGAGCCTGCCCTCGAACCAGATCCCACCCGGCGCGTCCCTGGGAAACCCCACCACGCGCACCTGACCACCCCGCACGTTGTCGGGATCGGCCATGGGAAGCGGACGGGCGCCGGGTACGGGCTCCGGCAGCCGGAGAACGGCGATGTCCCCGGTTCTCTCGGCCCTGATCGGTACCCAGTTTTCGACCTGGGCCGACCACACAGGACGAGCGTCGTCGCCGGGTGGGAGCGCGCGTAGCGAGAACTCGACCGTGACTGGAGTTCCCTCAGCCACAGCCTCATCACGAGGCCTTTCCAACGCGTCCGAAACCACGTGAGCGCAGGTCAGCACCAGATCCGGAGCGATGAGAAAGCCCGCCCCGCCCCCGACACCGTCCCGTCCTCTGATCTGGACGACCGCCATGGCCATGGCTTCGTCCGGACTGCTCGACCACGCCCGTACGGCTTCCGCCATCGGACCTCCTCCGCGCCTCAGGCCGGACGTCGGCCGCTCGCCGCGCCTTCACGTAGGCTCCCGAGAAATCGGCTGCGATCGCCGCACTCGCGATGACGACGTTCGCTTCGGGGACGGCGAGACACCGAAATCAAGAGGGAGTGTGATTCGCCAAACTGATCAGCGGTGATCAGCAGGATCGAGACGTCCGGAGGCGTCCGATTCCGCTCAGCCGGTTCTCAGTCGATTGTGCTGTTGACAGGTGGTGCGCACGATCCACGTCACCTCAGGCTGTCTTCACACCTTGCTCCAGCCTTCGGACTCCGAAATCATAAACACGGTCTGGGCAGCGGATCTCGCGGTTCGTCAAACCGCAACCGAATCCACGATAAAAGCGGGAATCTCATACGGCCAGACCCGCGAAAAAAGCGTGGGAACCACAGAGGGGCGGAGATCTCTCACCCCGCGATCCAGCCGAAACCCGCGGTGTTGGCCTCGCCGAGGCCCCAGCTCCAGATCGCCTGGAGGGTCTCCGGCGGGCCGGTCAGTTCCACCTCGACCGGCGCGCCGGACTTGCCGCCCCGCACCTGGCCCGTCGAGCCGACGGAGAAGGAACGCCTGGCGCCGACCCAGGTGATCCGGGTCAGCGAAACCTCCGGGTCCAGGCCCAGCGTCTCGGCCTTGCGCCGCAGGTTGCGCTGGAAGCACGTCGGGAACTCCCGGTCGGCCGGCAGCAGCCACGCCTGACGGGTGACGCGCTCACCCTGTTCGTCCTTCCCCGCGCCCTTCACCACCACCGGGGTGAGCGTCCTGAAGAGGGCACGACCCGAGGTGAACGCCGGGGGCTCGACCAGGGTGGCGTTCAGGATGCGGAAGGCCGCCCCGCCCCAGTCCAGCAGCTCCCGCCGTTTGATCCCCTGGGCCATCGCGGTCATCGCCTCGAAGAGGGGGCTGCCCAGCTCCACGTGTCCCCGTCCGCCGACGGCGTACCTGCCCCTGACCCGCGCGGCCCTGGGAAAGACCGGCGCGCCGTGCCCCAGCGGAACCATGCCGTACGGCCCGGCCCCCCGCGCGTGCAGGAGCCGCCCGAGATCGGGGACCTCACGTGTCAGCAGGTCGTAGAGCAGGGAACGACCAGGGGACAGCACCTTCGTCCACGCGAGTTCGGTGGCCCCCGTGGTGACCTCGATCCGCAACCGCATCGTTTCCTCCTGCCTGTTCCGCCTTCACCCCCTACAGATGGACGACGCCCTCGAAGCCGTCGTCCATCTGTAGTCGATGAGAGCGAGGAACGACGGATGGGGCGGTGCGGAGATGGGGCTTCCCCGGGCCGGAAGCGGGACGGGCAGGGCGAGGGAGGTGCTGGCGGGGACGTCCACATGGGCGGTCGCGGCCCTGGCCGGTGTGGCCGCCGCGGTGGCCGCGGGCACCCTGCCGGATGTGATCAAGAGCTGGCTGGGAGAGCAGCGGCCGTTCCTGACGGTGCTGTGCGTGGTCGCGGCGGGGGTGTTCGCCGGGATCAACCTGTGGCAGCAACGCGGCAAAGGGGTCGGCATCGTGGTCGCCCTGCCGAGGGAGGGGCGGCGGGACCCCTGGGACGGCCAGTGGGTGGTCGCGGCGTCCGACCACGCCCGGCGTGGTCACGACTCCTGCTTCACCGTACGGCGGAGCGTCCCTGCGTCCGGATCCGGCGCCGAGGGGAAAGCCGGGGAGAACGCCGGGGGCGAGGCGGCCCGTGAGGACGCGCTGGAGGTGGCCTACGAGCTGGTGAGCGCCCGGCTGACCGAGCTGTCCGCGGCCGACCCCTCGACGCCGGTGTCCCTGTACGTCAACGCCGCCCTGCCCGACGCCTTCGAGCTGGGCGCGAAGTTCAAGTTCCACATCCAGCGTGAGCTGCGGGGGATGCACGAGATCCCGGAGCGGGTCACGCTGCCGCAGCGTTCCGAACGCCCGCACACGGACTTCTTCCCCGCCGTCCGGATCAGTGGCCGGTTGAAGGACCCGCTGAGCCCGGCGGAGGCCGTAAGGGCGGCGAAACTGGCCGAGGTGGTCGAGGAGCCGGACTTCGAGAGCGACCCCGAGGGGCGGGCCGTCGCCGTCGTCGTGCACCTGTCGGACAACCCGCTGATGGTCGCCCAGGCGCTGCGCGCGGCGGGCACGGGGTGCGCGGACACCCGGGCAGAGTGGGCGCGGTGCCGGGCCGCGCTGGTCGTCGACGGTGGCCCGGCCAACCTTCCCGAGACGACCGCCGACTTCGAACTGGTCGTACGGCACGTCTACGCGGCGTGGCGCGCCTGGACCCGGGCCAGACCGCAGTACGCGGGTCTGACCCACCGGCTGTTCATCGCCGCCCCCGCCAGCGTCGCCTTCACGCTGGGCTGGCTGTTCGGCCACACGGTGCGGGTCGTCGAGCCCTCCCACGGAACGCCCCCGCGCTCCCCCGGGACGGAGCCCCCTCACGAGACAGGAGAGCCATGCACCTCGTCATGATCGGCACAGCCGGTCTCCAGCGCTACATCTTCGCCTCGGGCAAACGCCAGCAGATCGTCGGGGCGTCCGACCTGATCGCCCGGGTCGAGGGCGAGTGGGCCGACCACGCGCTGGAGCAGGTCTTCCCCGGCTTCGACAGGAACGGCTGGCGCGTCGACACCCATGACGCGGAGCTGCTGGTCGCGGGCGCGGGCGGCGTCACCGTGCTCGTCAGGGACAGAGCGGCCGGGAGACGGCTGGTGACGCGGATGAGGCTGGTCGCGCTGGAAACCGCCCCGGGGCTGGACATGTGCGGCGTGATCGTCGACTACGAGGAGGGTTCGCTGGCCTCCGCCGTACAGGAGGCGCGCAGGAGACTGCCGACGGTGCGCGAACGACAGCCGGGACCGCTGGCGCGCTTCCCCCGCCTGCCCATCGTGGCGGACTGCGCGTCGGACGGGCTTCCCGCGAAGGGCCTGCACGCCGAGGGAGAGGGCGAGGCCGCCCGTCCCGAGTCCGCCGTGTCCGAGGCGAAACGCGTATCACGTCCGAACGCGCTCTCCCGGATGTCCGCCATCGCCGGAACGGACCGGGCCACGATGAGCGGGATCATCGACCGGCTCGGGTTCGAGGCCGAGTGGGTGGCGGTGGTCCACGCCGACGGCAACGGCCTCGGCGAGGTCTTCGGCGGCCTGGACGACCTCAGCGCGGAGGGCGCTTCCCTGCCGCCCGGAGAACGGGACCGCCGCCACGCGGAGAGGTTGCGCGCCCTCTCCCGCGGTGTGGACGGCTGCGCCAAACGGGCGTTCGCCGCCGCGCTGCGGCTCACCGCCGGCGAACTCGCCTCCCGCGAGCCCGTCCCCGTCCTGCCGTTGATCATCGGAGGGGACGACCTGACCGTGGTGTGCGAGGGAACGGTCGCGCTGTCCTTCGCCCGGCACTACCTGGAGCGCTTCGAGCAGCTGACGAAGGAGGACCTCATGCTGCGTCCCGTCCTTGAGCGGCTCGGGCGCGACGGTCTGAGCGCCGCGGCCGGGGTGGCGATCGTCAAGCGCAACTACCCCTTCCACTTCGCCTACGAGCTGGCCGAGGAGCTGACCAGGGAGGCCAAGGGGGTCAAGAGCTGGAGCTCGGCCCTGTCGTTCGTCGCGCTGTTCGAGAGTTCGGCTCCCGACCTGGGCCGTATCCGAAGCTCGGCCGCCCTGTCCGGCGGCGGGGGCCGGTCGGCCTCGCCGTACCTCGTGGGAGCGGGCTGTGCGAACGGCCTGGCGTCCGGGCGGCGCTGGGAGGACCTGCTCGAAGGGGTCGCCGCGCTGCGGCGGCGTGACCCGGTCTCGGGGGAGGTGCTCCTGCCCGGCGGTCTCGTGCACGAACTGCGCGAGGGGATGTGCCTGGGGGAGGAGGTCGCGACGTCCCGCTTCGAGCTGGCGCGCCGCCGCTTCGAGAAGGACTCCGTGCGCACCGGGGCCCTGCTCGCCCTGGCCCGGGACGGCGGCCTCACATGGACCGACCCCGAGGGGAGAACCGTGACAAGACTGCTGGACGTGCTGGCGGCCCGGCCGTTCGTCCCGGAGGGACCGGAAAGGTCAGAGGGAGGAAACGCGTGACGGGCGAGTTCACGATCTCGTTGTTCATGGTGAGCGACTGGGGGGTGGGCACGGGAAGGGGGGCCTCCGGATACGTCGACCGGCTCGTCCAGCGCGAGGAACAGTCGTCCGCCCTTGCACCCGCTCCCCCGGTCGTGCCCGCCAAGACCCTGGTCGGCGTCTGGCGCGACTCCTGCGAGCTGGCGGCGTACGCCCTGGACAGCGGCTTCGTGGGGGTGTGGCACGCCTGGGTGAGATACCTGTTCGGCGGCCAGTATGCCCCCGCGAGCAGGACCCCGGAGGCGGCGAACAGGACGTCGAGCCCGGCGGCGCTGACACTGGACGGCCCGCTGCGACTGCCCGGCAGACTCGCCGAGGTGCTGCGGGAGCGGCCGCACGTCGCGCTGGCGACGACCTTCCGCAAGCCGGGTGTGGCGGTCGATCCGCGCACCGGCGGCGCGGAGGAGGGCATGCTCCGCTTCGAGGAGATGGCCAGGAACGGCGTCACCTTGGAGGGCCGGGCCAGGATCGACGGATTCGACAAGCTCGATGAGGCCCAGCGGGAGGCCGCCGTCGCCCTGTTGGACGCCGGGGCACGGTTGATGGAACGGATCGGCGGCAAGCGGCGGCGTGGACCTGGCCGCTGCCGGATGACCCTCGACGGCCCCGGCGTCTCCCCCGAGTGGACGCCGCCGCCCTCGGACGGTGTCCCTCCGCCGCCGGACGGTCCACGGCACGAGGTCGCCGACCGCCCGGAACCGGCGGGGACGGCGGGCCCGGGATGGGAGCGTGTGGAACTGCTCGTCACCGTGGAACAGCCGGTGCTCGTCGCGGCCACCGTGCTCGGCAACGTCGTCAGGGGCGCCGACCACCTCCCCGGCTGGTGCCTGATGCCGGAGGTGGCCAGGAGGCTGGGCGGCGGGGCGCACGCCCTCGTCCGCACCGGAGACCTGGTGGTCACGGCGGCCTTCCCCGTGTCTCCCTCGGGAGCCGGGACGCTGCCGGTGCCCAGGGTCCTGGTGCACGAGAAGAACGCGGACGGCACGGTGATCGGCAACCAGATGGCGGAAGGCGGGCCGTCCAGGGGCAAGCCGTACCGGGAGGGGTACCTCGTGCCCGAAGGGCCGGAGAGGTACACGGTCGTCACCCCGGCCGGCACGGTACGCATGCACAACACCATCCAGGACGACCTGCAGCGGCCCACCCGGGAGGTCGGCGGCGTCTACGTCTACCGGGCGCTGGCCACCGGGACGGTGCTCCGCGCCGAGGTGCGGGTCCGTACGGGCACGCTGGACGACGGCTGGGCGAGGCGGCTGGCGGGACGCTGGCGGATCGGCCGCTCGGCCAAGGACGACTACGGAAAGATCCAGGTCACGGCCACCCCGGTCAGCGCTCCGGCCGGCGTTCCCCCGGCGGGTGGGCGCGGCGACGGCGAGCTCAGGATGTGGTCGCTGTCCGGCCTGCTGGTCCGTGACCGCAGACTCCGGCCGAGCATGGACCCGCGTGACGTCGCACGGGCGCTTGAGCGGGCGTTCGCGAAGGCGGGAGCCCCCGGCGTACGGCTGGAGCCGGTCACCGGCACCGAAGAAAGGCCAACGTCCGCGACCACCGGGAGGGGAGTCACCTCCGCCCTCGGCGAGCAGCGCACCGACAGCTGGCACCGGGGGTGGAACCTTCCCCGCCCCACCCTGTACGGCCTCGCGCAGGGAAGCTGCCTGACCTTCACGGTGAAGGACGGCACACTCACCCCGGAGGTCCTCGCCGAGGTACGGGCCGCGGGGGTGGGTGAGCGCAGGGCCGAGGGGTTCGGCCAGGTGGAGTTCGACCACCACGTCCTGCTCTGCCCCGTCGACGCCTCCCCGTCCGTGTCTCCCGTACCGGCCGGGCCCGCCGGGCCCGTCGAGCCGCTCGCGCCGGACGAGAAGGGACACCGGGAGGCACGCGTCTTCGAGCGCGCCGCCTGGCGTGCGGAGATCCACCGGGCCTGCGAGCGGATCAGGGCCGACCCGGCGTCGCGTGCCCGGGTCGTCCCCGCCCGGGTCTCCGGAACCCAGCTCAACGCGCTGCGGCGGATCGTCCGCGGCCTGCCGTCCGGCCGCGCGGAGAGCGAACTGCTCTGGCTCACCAGGGACAAGGCGGGACGGCCCTCCTGGCCGAAGGAGGCGGTGACGGCCCTCAGAAGGCTGCTGACCGACCCCGACACGGTCTGGGAACTGCTCGAACTGCCGCAGGACCGGCTCGTCGTCACCCGCGACGGGATCGAGAGCCTGCGGGCCGAGCTCCGGCACGAGGCGGTGCGCGTGCTGATGGACTCCTGCCTCGCCGCGCACGTCCGCGACGAGGCGACTTCGACGGGCACCGGGAGCGAGAGATGAACCCGAGGGCGAGACACCGTTTCACCAGCAGGATCAGGGCACGCGGCTGGCTGCTCACCACCACGCCGTTGCACGTCGGCGGCCTGGGGCACGACCCGTCCGAGCCGTTGCCGATCGCGCTCGACGGCCAGGGCAGGCCGTACGTCCCCGGCACCACCCTGGCCGGAGTCCTGCGGCACTGGATGGACGGCGCCTCACCCGGCGCGCTGGACGACCTGTGGGGGTCGACGGACGAGGAGGGCCGCGCCAGCCGCGTGGTCGTCGCCGACGGCCTCGTGACGACAGAGCACCGTCTCGACGAACACGGCCTGCCCGCCGCCCCGCTCGACGTCGCCGCCCTGGAGTTCCGGCCCTCGGTGGGCATCGACAGGGTGACGGGGGCGGCGGCCCCCGGGTTCCTGTACGGCAGGGCCGTCGTCCCGGCGGGGCACCACGTCAGGCTGGAGATCGACATCGAGTCGGACGGTGACGCCGCTCTCGACGAGGCCAGGATGGACGCGCTGCTCACGGCGCTGCGTGCGGGGAAGGTGCGTTTCGGCGCGGCGACCGGCAGGGGTCTGGGCGCGGTACGGCTGCTCGACGACCCGTTCGAGCTGGTCGTCGACCGGTTCGACTCCCCCGAGGGGCTGCTGGCCGTACTGCGGAACGATCCCGCGCGCCGTCGCGGGGTCGAACCCTCGCTCCGGACCGATCCCGAGCTGCCGCCCGCCAGAGAGGTTCTCGACGTCCGGGTGGAGTGGCGGCCCCTGGCGCCGGTGATGGTCAGGGCCGGGGCGAGCGGCCTGTTCGCCGACGTCCTGCCGCTCACCACCCGCGTCGACCGCCGCCACGTCACGCTTGTCCTGCCCGGCGGGTCGATCAAGGGGGTGCTGCGCAACCACGCCGAGCTGGTCGAACGCACCGCGCGGCGTGTCCCCGACCTCCCGGCGCCGCTCGACGCCTCCGCGGCCGAGCACAGTGCCGCCTTCCGTGCCCGGCTCGACCAACTGCCCGCCGTACGTGCCCTGTTCGGCGCGGCCCGTGACGGGCGGGAGCGTGGGGCGGGGGCGCTGCGCGCCGAGGAGTGCGCGGCCCTGGTGACCGTCCCCGACGAGCTGTGGGACGCCGTGACCGGGGCGGACACCGGAGGCGACCCCGGGGAGTCCGGTGGGGACGAGGAGACGCGGGAGGGGGCGCTGGCCGACTCCGTCCGCGACCGGCTGGAGGACCTGGGGATGGCGCGGGCCGACCACGTCGCCCTCGACCGGTGGACCGGCGGAGCCGCCGACGGGCGGCTGTTCACCGTGCTCGAACCCCACGCGATGAAGTGGGAGCCGATCAGGCTCTCCGTCGACCTCACCCGTCTGGGTTCCGGCTCCGAGGTCGCGCTGGCCCTGCTGCTCGTCACCCTTCGCGACCTGGCCGGGGGGCGGATTCCGCTCGGCGCCTCCGCCAACCGGGGGTTCGGCGACATCGAGGTCACCGAGATCGTCCTGACCGGCCCGCCCTGGGCGCGGCCGGTCACGCTGCCGCAGGCCCTGAACTCGCCGGAGGCGTCCTCCGTGGCACGGGCCTGGACCGACTACCTGGCACGGGAGGTGTCATGACCGTTCTGCGCGCCGCCGCCGTCACGGGTCTCACGTTGCCGCGGGCGCTGGAGGCGTCCGGTCTCGACGGCGGGTGCGCCCTGCTGACGACGCCGTCGGCCTACCGGGTCGCCTCGGTGACGGGCGGGACGTGCCGTACGCCCGAGGGGGTCGTCGACCTGTCGGCCGTCTACGAGGCGCGGGTCTTCACCGGGGAGGCCGAGCTGCGCTGGACGGGGGAACGCGCGGTGCTGCTGGCCGAGGATCGCGCCTCGTTCCCGCCCGCGTTCGACGAGGAGGTGGAGGACCTGGAGGCCTTGACGACCCTGGACAACCACTACCTCCTGTGGGGCGTGGTCGACGACTCCGCCTCGCCCGGCCCCGGCTGGGTCGCGCTCTCCTCCAGCCGGGTCGGCCGCCTGACCGTCCCCATGGCGACGGCCGTTCCCCGGTCCGAGGGGCACCACAGGCGGGTGCGGTTGCTGACCCGCGAGTACGTCGTCGTCGGCGACGACCACGGCAACGTCCACGTCGCCGAGGAGCGGCTGATCGGCTTCGAGACCTATCGTGCGAAGGGAATCGCGTGACGACCGGCGAAGAGGGGTTCCTCAACCCCTACACCTTCATTCCCGCCTTCCCCAGGGACGCCCTGCCCGACGCGTTCGGGGACGCCCCGCCCCCGTCGAGGGACCGGCTGCGGGCGGGGTGCCTGACCGGCCGGATCGCGGTGACGCTGACCGTGGAGACCCCACTCCTGCTCCTGGACACCACCCGCGCCGTCCCTGCCTCGACGGGGGAGAAGGACCACCGGGTCTACCCCGTACGGCTCCGCGACGGCCGCCCGCACCTGCCCGCGACCACGGTCAAGGGCATGCTCCGCGCCGCCTACGAGGCCGTGACCAACTCCCGCTTCGGCGTCTTCGAGGACCACGACACCCCCTTCGGTTTCCGGCGCGAGGCGGGATACGCCCTGGGCATGGTGCCGGTGTACGTCGCCGGGGAGGGGACGCTCTTCCGTCTCCGGAGCGCGTTGTTCGAGATGTACGACAAGGAGAGCGGCGAGAACCTCTATCCGGACGGCGACCTCCATGCTCCTGTGCACATGGAGCGCCTTCGGGCGGTGATCAAAAAAACCAAAAATGGCGAAAAAGTGGTGGATTTCGCTCCGGCGGACTCGTCCGTAACGCTCACCGCGGAAAGAGGGGAGAAGGTGGTCAGCGGCATCGCCTACATCACCGGCCCCAACGTCGAACGCAAGAGGTACGAGCGGTTCCTCTATCTGCCGCCGGGAGACAAGCCGTCGCCCCTGCCCCTCGCCCGGGAGTGGAAGGCGCTGGCCGAGAACTGGGAGTCGCTGATCCGGAACTACCGTGCCGCCCACGACGACGACGAGCTTCGCCGGAGGCGGACCCCGGACGGCCTGCCCGCCGGGCCGGGCCGGCGCGTCGGCGACGGGCCGGGCCAACTCGCCTGGAGCCCGCACCTCCACGACGAGGACCACCTGCGGCTGAGGCGTTCCGCCATCTGCTACGCCAGGCTCGTGGACGGCGGGGTCGATCGGCTGTATCCGGTTCTCATCCCGCGGGACCTGTACCCCGTCGCCCCGGCGGAGCTCCTGGGAGAGGGCCTGGCCCCGGCGCCCTCCTACGAACGGCTGTCCCCGGCCGACCGGGTTTTCGGGTGGGTGGCGCCGAAGGGGGCCGGTGTACGACCCTCGGCGTATCGGGGACGGCTGCGTGTCGGCCCGGTCACCTGCGACGGCACCGCCGCGGAAACCGTGGACAGGTTCGAGGGGGACGGCCTGTCGCTGGCGATCCTCAGCCGCCCCAAGCCGCAGCAGGGACGGTTCTACCTCGCGGAGTCAAGGCAGCGTCCCCAGCGGCCGATCAAGGACGGCACCCCGAAGGAGGAGCTCTACGCGCAGGAGCGGGGGCTGCGCGGCAGGAAGGTCTACTGGCACCACGCGGGCCTGGACGCCGGGAAACACTGGAGGATCCCCGGCGCCGAGGACCCGGCACAGGCTCCGGCCGGTGGCCGCCACCGGGAGTACGCGCGTTCCTGGAAGGCCCCCGACGACAGCGGCCGGCTGACCAGGGACCGGAGACGCTACGAGACCGTCCCCGGCGCCGAGCAGCGTGACTCCCAGAACCGCTCCATCAACGGCTGGGTACGGCCCGGCACGGTCTTCCGGTTCACCGTCGAGGTCCGCGACCTCGACGAGCACGAGCTCGGGGCACTCGCCTGGCTGCTCGGCCTGCCGGAGGGACACTTCCACCGGCTGGGGTTCGGCCGCCCGCTCGGTTTCGGCAGCGTCCGGCTCGCCGTCGATCCCACCGGCACCGAACTGCACACGGGGGCGGAGTACGCGGCGTACTACCGAACCCTCACCGGCGGCCTTCCCGCGACCGACGGCGTCAAGGTCCTGGACGAGGCGAGACGGGTCTTCGAGAAGGAGGCGGCCGCCTCTCCGGCGCTGTCCACGATCCGCGACGCGATGCTCACGGTGTCGCGCGGCGACCCTACGCTGCCGGTGCACTACCCCCGCACCCGCCCGGACGGGTTTCCCCCCGGGGTTCCCGCGCCACCGGATCCGAGGGGCAGGAACTTCGAGTGGTTCACCGTGAACGAGCAGGACGAGAAGTCACCGAGAATCCGGACGAAACGCTCGCTCCCCGGCCTGGAGGCCACCACTCCCCCGCTCAGGAT
Organism: Streptosporangium sp. NPDC020145; assembly: GCF_040631275.1. Lineage (NCBI taxonomy): Bacteria > Bacillati > Actinomycetota > Actinomycetes > Streptosporangiales > Streptosporangiaceae > Streptosporangium > Streptosporangium sp. NPDC020145. The sequence goes on from NZ_JBEXZT010000002.1 coordinate 512,942, forward strand.
CTATCCGAAGAAAGCGCTGCCCGAAGAAACCATAAGAAAAGGCGCCAACGGCCCCCGGCGGAAAGGTGGTAACAAGAGATGACTCCATAAGAACGGGGGGCGGCCATTCCGGACAAGAGCGACGGCGTGCTGCTCGTCCACGCCGTCGGTGGCGGAGACCTGGGGCTCGCCTCCGCACGGACGGTTCCCGTTCTCAACGACACCCCCGAGGCGACGGGCACCGACCGCAGGCCGCTGCGGAAGCTCTTCGAGGCGCTGCCGCCGGTCTCCGCGCTCGCCCTGCTGGGGACGACCAACCCGGGCGGCCCCCTCGGCCTGCCGTTCGCCCACTGGGCCACGGAGATCGGGGCCCGTCTCGCCTCCGAGGAGGGACTGTGCGGGGTGCGCCTCGATCCCGGCGCGGTTCACGTCGTCGAGGTCGAGGAGCCCCGGATGGAGGCCGCCTCGCTGTCCCTGACGGCCTGGCTGGCACGGCACCGGCCGGAGAGGATCCTCATCAGCTACGGCTCCGGGGCGTTCGCGCTGAGCGCGGGCGCCCTGTGCGCCGCGCTGGAGACGTGCGTTCCCACCGGCCTCGTGCACATCGACGAGCCGCGCAGGCCGTACACGCTGGAACGTCCCCCGGACATGGCCGGGCACATGGAGTCCTGGCTGCTCAGGCACCGGTTCTGGGACGCGCTCGCGGAGACCGACCCCGGCGACGGGGAGCTGTGGCGGCTGCTGGCCGCCCGGCAGGCCGGGGACACCCGGCTCGCCGCGCGGACGCACGCGAGCGACACGATCACTCGAGGGGAGCTGGCGAAGTTCGCCGAGTTGCGCCCCACCATGCAGGCGGCGCTGTTCGAGCGGCTGGGGCGTGGCGAGGCCGCCGACCACGGCCTGCTGCGGGCCTGGTTCGGTGACCGGCTGCGCAAACTGTTCCGCGACGACCGGGATGGACTGCCCGTCCGGGTCAGGGAGCAGATCGAACGGCTCATCACCGCGCTCGGCACCCGGGACGACGACCAGGGCCACCTGTCCGGGCGGATCAGGCAGACCGCCCGCCTCATCGACGAGCGTGTCGACGCCGCCTGCGTCCGGCTGCTCAGGGACCAGGCGCTGACCGACCTCTACGCCAGGGCGTCGACCCACCGGGCGCATCTGCTGTCCGAACCCATGGGGCCGGGGCCGTTGCCACCCGGGCTGCTGACGGCGGCCGACCAGTGGGAACGGGGCGACCAGGGGGTCAGGCTCGTCGCGAGGACGGGAAGGACCGGCTGGCCCGTCCTGGGCAGCGGGGACGTCCTCGGACTCCTGGCCGTCGGACTGGACAGAGGCGACGGCCTCGCCGACGGCCGAAGGGACGCCGAGGACCGGCAGGCCATCCGGGTGGTCCTCACCGAGCTGCGCAGGCGGCTGGACCGGCTACCGCGCAGGGGTGTCCCGCGACTACGACTGCCGGCCAGCCCCGAGGCCGCGCGGCGGGCGCACGCGCTCGCAGGCTGGGCCTCCTCCGTCGCCCTCGACACCGACGTCCGGGTGATCGAGGACGTCTCCGGCGACATCGAGCGGGTCCGCGAGGTGATCGTCACCGCGCTGCGGTCCGAGGCCGCGCCCACCGGCCGCACCGGCTCGGGCAGCCTCCGCGACATCGACGAACTGCTGCTGGTGCTCAACCCCGGGCCTCCGGCGACGAACTACGGCATGATCGCGGCGAGCGTGGAGTGGTCGCTGACCGCGGCCTGCCCGCTCCACGTCACGGAACTGGTCGGTCGCGGGAACGCCGCCCCCGAACTGCGCGGTGGCCGGCCGGTCCTGGCGCGTCTCGGCGCGGACCACGTCCTGGCCCGGCTGACCGCGAGCGCCGTCCACCGGCTGGACCTGCGCACCGCCGTACGGCTCGCCGGTCGAGGCTCGTCCCGGCTGCGCGAGTCGCTGCCCACGATCGAGGAGCTGGAGAAGGACCTGTTCGGCCCCGCCCTCCCCACCTGGACGGAGGGGGAACAGCGGGCCGCCGCGCGCAGGCGTCTGGGGCTGATCGCGGCGGCGTGCGGCGACCATCCGGGGCTGGCGGTCTACCTCGCCGTCTCCGCCCTCCAACCGGCGCTGTTCCCCTGGGGGGCTTGGAAGGACATGCGCGAGTCACATCCCGCCCTGCGGGAGCTCGGACGGCGGGCGAACGAGGCCCTGCACGGCCACGCGCTGGACAGACTCGACCGGCGAGGCCGTTCCGGCAACGGCGCGGACGGCCGTGGGGACGCGCGGGCGGTGTTGGCGCGGGCGATCGGCGAACTGGGTGGACCACTCAAAGGAGACGACGAGCTTATTGTTCGCTATAAATCGCTCATCGCCGAACTCTCTCTCGTATATCAGGAAAACGGTTGACGGTGATCGGACCGGCTGGAATTCTGATGCCGTTCAACGGCCGGTGCCCGCGAGCCTGAGCGGTTGTCTCCGCTCCCTCTGAGGACCTCGGATGTCGAGGTCGACGTCATGAGAGCGCGCCCCAAAAAGCGCGTCCTTTCGTCATTCTCGGAGGAGCACCATGCACCTCGGCGATCTCGCCGCCCCCGATCGCTCGGCCGCCTTCCTCGTCTACCATGCGCTGATCTCCCCCACGCTGCGGGACCTGATCCGGGGTCCGCTGCGCAGGGCCAGACACGGTGGCCGTCCCTGCAGCGGGGTCAGCGGGACGCACTGGTGCGACGAGTGCGAGCAGGAGACGAACGACCGCCTGCTCGACGGATACGCCCCCCTCCGCAGGGCACTGGCCGGAGACCCGCCCCGCACCCGGGCGGGCGAACCGGTGCGCGAGCTTGAGACGGTCGCCCGCTGGGTGGCCTCCCCCGAGGCCGCCCGTCAGGACGTCGGCCACGCGGCCCTGCTGATCCGCAGGCGGCCCAGCGACGGGGAGCCCGCCGCGATCCGCGCGGCCCGCGCCCAGCTCGTCCACTACCCGCTGCGCAGCCTGGAGGCGCAGGTACGCCGCAAGGTCGCGACGGCCAGGGGAGCCTCCGCCCAGCCGCTGCGCGACCTCAGGCAGGCCGACTGGGCCGCGCCGCTGCGCCAGGACCCGGTCGCCTTCGCCCTGCTGACCGACGCGGTCGTACGGCTGCGCGGCGTCACGCGCGACCTGTTCGCCGTCTCCCCGGCGGTGCTCGGCGAACACGGGCTGGACGTGCGAACGGCGCGGAGGCTGCTGCGCGACACGCTGGAACGGCTGCGCGAACTACGTCCCGCCTTCTACACGGCCAACGTGGCCGTCCACCTCGGGGAGCCCTCCCTCCCCCACGTCCACCCGCCGACCCCGGAGGAGGTGATCATCCACGGCGAGGAGGAACGGCTGGCCCGCGGAAGGCTGGCCACGCTGCTCGGCGACAGGCGCGCGCGGTACCGGCCCCTGATCGAGGCGATCCGCGCCGCCGTCCCGGAAAGCGGCCCCGCCCTGGTCGAACAGACCGCCCACGCCCTCGGCCTCACCCCGAAGGCCGCGGAGAGGTTCGTCAGAACCCTCATCAGACTGATCTCCCGCGCGAACCTTCTCTGACCCCGCACGTCATGGAGCCCGGCAGCGACAACCGCCGGGCTCCACGGCGTCAACCGAGACGGCCGTGCTTGAGGGTGGTGATGAAGGCCGACCACTCGGCGGGAGCGAAGACCAGGGCGGGACCGGAACGGTCCTTGCTGTCACGAACCCCCATCCGGCCTCCGGCCAGCCTCGCGATCTCGACGCAGTTGCCATCGTTCGGCCCTGACAGGGAAGACTTCACCCAGGTGGCGGCGACGAATTCTCGGCTCAGGTCGTCCTTTTCCATCGGTCTCTCTTCTCCTCGATCATTCTCAGCGAACTGCTCTGGGGGAGAGCCTCTGCACGGATCGCCTCGTACCACATCGACGCGGATTTGGCGTCGGCTGGATCGTGTGACACCTGCCCGCGAATTGCCGATTCCAGGTACACGGTATCCGGCACCCCCGGACCCTGGGCAATCATAAAACCCCCGAGTACTCCGGTGGTGGAACGAGCTTCGGTCGGCAGGACTTGGATGACGATGTGCGGAGCGGCGGCACACTCCAGTAGATAACCAAGCTGTCTGGCCATGACCGTATCGTCACCGATAGGGCGGGACAATACGCCTTCGTCTATCACCGCCCACAGGGAAGCCGGAGCATCATGCCAAAGAACCCGCTGCCGCTCCAGGCGGGATGCAACCCTTTTCTCCAGCTTTTGAACAGGGGCTCCCGGCTTCCCCATCAGAATGGCACGTGCGTAGTCCTCGGTCTGGAGCAGCCCCGGCACGATGAGCGGTTCCCACGTACGCAGGACGTCGGCGTGCTGTTCGGCCTCGACCCACGCCCTGAACCACGTGGGGAGCTTCGCCGCCGCGTTGTCGATCATTTCCTTGATCCGGACCAGCGCGCCCTCAAGCTCAAGGGCCTCATCGCACTTTTTGGCAAAAACCACGGTTGGCGGCTGTTGCCCCCTTTCTACGCCGCTGATCGTGCCGATCGAGTAGTTGACACGCGCGGCGAGCTGCTGCTGTGACAGACCTGCCTCGATACGGTATTTGCGCAGCTCATACCCGAAATAGGCGGCGGGCGACTTGCCGGGGTCGAGCTTGGCGGGGTTCGGCATCTGGGACTCCTACGGTTCAAATCCGGTTACAACGGAAACACCAATAACCTCTTCAACCCGTTTGACTACTGACTGTAGCTGTGGCCTGCGAATCTGGTCAGGCGAATCCGAGAACACGGACGGCCAGGCAGGAGAGAAATCATGGATCTTGAGGAGTCCCGTCTAGACAATCGCTGGACGCTCCTGGGCGCGGAGACGTTCGCCCTCGCACCGGAAGTCGTTTCGGAAGCCCGTGCCCGCCTTCGTCAATGGCTGGGAACCGACCATCCCGTATATGAGAGCGCGGAACTGGTCGTCTCCGAACTGGTGACGAACGCGGTCGTCCACTCGACGAGAGGAAGGCTGTACGGAAACAAGGTGAATCTGACCGTCACCGGTTCGGAGACCCGGATCTACATTCAGGTGATCGACCCCGGTGGACCCTCGTGGACACCGACCGTTCCCCGGGAGATACCGCCCGACCGGATAAGCGGCCGTGGACTGTGGCTGGTCACACGCCACTCCCGGCAGTGGGGCGTACGAGACTACGGATCTCTCGGCCGCGCCGTGTGGGCCGTACTGGACATCCCGAAGAACCCTGATAACCGCTGAAGAACACGACTCACGACGCCGGCCCCACCACCGGGACTATCTCCGGGGCGCCCAGGCGGATGGCGTCGGCCTCCTGGTCGGTGTCCTGTTCCTGGGAGAGGCGTTCGGCCTCGATCCGCTTGGTGTAGTGCTCGATCTCCCGTTTGATCTGTTCGTCGTCCCAGCCGAGCGGCCCGGCCATCAGTTCCGCGGCCTCCTCCGCCACGGCCAGTCCCCGGTGGAAGGTCTCGATCGAGATGTGCGTGCGTCGTGACAGCGCGTCGTTCAGGTGCCGCGCCCCCTCGTGGGTGGCCGCGTGGACGATCTCCGCCCTGAGGTAGTCGTCGGCCCCGGTCAGCGGGAGCGCCAGGGACGGGTCCCGTTCGATCAGCGTGATGACCTCGTCGATCAGCGAGCCGTACCGCTGGAGCAGGTGTTCGATCCTGGCCACGTGCAGGCCGGAGGAGGCGGCCAGGCGCTGCCGGGAGTTCCACAGGGCCTGGTAGCCCTCGGCCCCGGCGAGCGGGATGCGGTCGGTGCACGACGGCGGGACGCGCTGGTCGAGGCCGTGGACCACGGCGTCGACGGCGTCCCTGGCCATCACGCGGTAGGTGGTGTACTTCCCCCCGGCCACCATGACCAGGCCGGGGACCGGGTGGGCGACCACGTGTTCCCTGGAGAGCTTGGAGGTCTCCTCCGACTCGCCCGACAGCAGGGGCCGCAGCCCGGCGTAGACGCCCTCGACGTCGTCGCGCGACAGCGGTACCGACAGCACCCGGTTGACGTGTTCGAGCACGTAGTCGATGTCGGAGCGGGAGGCGGCCGGGTGCGCCCTGTCCAGGTCCCAGCGGGTGTCGGTGGTCCCGATGATCCAGTGGCGGCCCCAGGGGATCACGAAGAGCACCGACTTCTCCGTGCGCAGGATGATCCCGGTGAGCGAGTGGATCCTGTCCCGTGGGACGACCAGATGGACGCCCTTGGAGGCGCGGACGTGGATCTGCCCGCGTCCGCCGACCAGTTCCTGGATGTCGTCGGTCCACACACCGGTGGCGTTGACGACCTGGCGAGCCCGTACGTCCAGTTCGACGCCGTCCTCCAGGTCGAGGGCCCTGACGCCGGTGACCCGCTCCCCCTCGCGCAGGAAGCCGACCACCTGGGCCCGGGAGGCGACCTCGGCGCCGTAGGTCGCGGCGGTCCGCAGCATGGTCATCACGTAACGGGCATCGTCCACCTGCGCGTCCCAGTACTGCACCGCCCCGGAGAAGGCCGTACGGCGCAGCGCGGGCGCCAGCCGCAGCGCCCGTCTGCGGGACAGGTGCCGGTGGCCGGGGACGCCCCGGGTGAACCCGAGGGAGAAGCCGAGCGTGTCGTACAGCGTCAGGCCCGCCCCGACGTAGGGCCGTTCCCAGCCCAGGTGGGTCAGCGGGAACAGGAACGGCACCGGCCTGACCAGGTGGGGCGCGATGCGCTGCAGCAGCAGGGCCCGTTCCTGGAGCGCCTCCCTGACGAGGTCGAAGTTGAGCTGTTCCAGGTAGCGCAGCCCGCCGTGGATCAGTTTGGACGATCTGGAGGAGGTCCCCGAGGCGAAGTCACGGGTTTCGAGGAGTCCCACGGTCAGCCCCCGGGTCGCCGCGTCGAGAGCGACCCCGGCGCCGACGACTCCGCCGCCGATCACCACCACGTCGAGTTCCTGGGCGGCCATCCGCCGCAGTGCCGTGGCCCGCTCGGCGGGGCCGAGCCGAGCCGTGCCCATTCGCGCCGTCATGTGCATCCCCCCGGGGTACGGGTCACCGGCTTGCTCCCAGGTACCTACCCCCTCGTTCCGTCCGTTACTACCGGTCGGTAGCTATTCGCCCGACTCGACCCCGAGGATGGCGAGGAAGGCGGCGGCGGCCGGGGTGTGGCCGGTACGGCGCCAGATGACGTACTCGACCCGGCTCGGCGCGTCGGTGACCTCGATCGTGACGACCCCGGTGAGCCGGGGCACGTAGGCGCTGGGGAGCATGGCCACCGCGAGGCCCGGCCCGACGAGCCGGGTGATGTAGTCAGCGGTGGTCACCTCGAAGGCCACGTCCCGGCTGAGCCCGGCGGCGGCGAAGGCCTGGTCGGTCTGGATGCGCCCGGCCGTCCCCACGGGAAAGTCCACGAACACCTCGCGGGAGAACCTGCGGAGGGTGACCGTGGGTTCGGCGGCGAGGGGATGGCCGGGCGCGACCACCGCGACGAGCCGGTCGCGGGCGAGTTCCCGTACGGCGACGCCCTCGGGACGCGCCGTGGTCGGCAGCCCGAGGAAGGCCACGTCGTCGCTTCCCTGCCTGACCTGCTCGGCGAGGTCGTCGCTCGCGCCGACCCGCAGGCTGATGCGCACGTTCGGGTACCGCTCGCGGAAGACACGCAGCGCGTCCGGGATGTCCACCGCGGCGACGGTGGGGATCAGGCCGACGGCGAGCCGTCCGCGCACCTCCCCGACGGCCGCGGCGACCTCGGCCGCGGCGCGTTCTGCGGCCTCCAGGCACTGGCGGGCGGCGGGAAGGAACGCCTCCCCGGCGGGCGTCAGCCGTACCCGGCGGCTGGTGCGTTCGAAGAGCTTCGCGCCGAGTTCCCGTTCCAGGCGCGCGATCTGGTGGCTGAGGGCGGACTGGACGACCAGGCACCGCTCCGCGGCCCGGGTGAAGCCGCCGGTCTCGGCGACGGCGACCACGTAGCGCATCTGCTGGAGTTCCATGGATCTATCGTGATTCACGATCGATGAGCTGACAAACATGTGTTGGACTCATTAATCGCCCTCCCGCGAGACTGCGAGGGTGACGAATCCAACCAATCTGCCGCGTACGGTCCTGACCGCGCTCGCGCCTCTGGTGTGGGGCACGACCTACGTCGTCACGACCGAGCTCCTGCCCCAGGGGCATCCGCTGTTCGCGGGGCTGCTGCGCGCGCTGCCCGCCGGTCTGCTCGCGCTGGCGATCACCAGGACGCTCCCGAGGGGAGTCTGGTGGGGCAGGGCCGCGGTGCTCGGCGTGCTGAACATCGGCCTGTTCCTGCCGTTGCTGTTCGTGACGGCGGAACGGCTGCCGGGCGGCGTCGCCGCGACCCTGGGCGCGGCCCAGCCGCTCGTCGTCGCCGTCCTGGCCGTGACGGTCCTGCGGGAGAGCCCCTCCGTCTGGCGGATCCTGTGGGGGGTGGTGGGCGTCGCCGGGGTCGGCCTGGTGGTGATCGGGCCGAACGCGGCACTCGACGCCACCGGGGTGGTCGCGGGTCTCGCGGGCGCGGTCGCCATGGCGCTCGGTGTGACGCTCACCAAGCGATGGGGACGGCCCGCCGGGGTCGGCCCGACCGCCTTCGCCGGCTGGCAGCTCACCGCGGGCGGCCTGTTCCTGGTCCCGGTCACCTTCCTCGCCGAGGGGGCGCCTCCGGCGATCGACCTGAACGCCGCCCTCGGCTACCTCTGGCTGGGGCTGGTCGGCGGCCTGCTCGCCTACGCCCTGTGGTTCCACGGCATCACCGTCCTGCCCGTCACCTCCGTCGCGGTCCTGACCCTGCTGTCGCCGCTGGTCGCCGCCGTCCTCGGTGTCGCCCTGCTCGGCCAGACGCTCGGCCCGGTCCAGCTCGCCGGGTTCGGGCTCTCGCTCGCCGCGATCGTCGCGGGCCAGCTCCCCCAACCCGCCCGCCTCATCCCGTCCATGGAAAGGAAACCCTCATGAGGATCGTCGTCGTCGGAGCCGCGGGCATGGTCGGCTCGCGCGTCGTCAGCGAGGCCGTGAACCGGGGCCACGACCTCGTCGCGGTGTTCAGGAGAACCCGGCCCGTCTCACCGCCCGGCGTGGTCCTCGTCGAGGGCGACGCCGACGACTCCGGCCGCATGGCGGGACTGTTCGACGGCGCCGACGCGGTCGTGGCCGCCACCCGGCCCGTCCCCGGGCGGGAGCACACCGTCGCGGCGACCACGACGGCGCTGCTCGACGCCGCCGCGAAGGCCGGCACGCGCGTCCTCGTCGTCGGGGGCGCCTCTCCCCTGCGGGTGCCGGACGATCCCGGCCTGCTCGTTCTCGACAGCCCCCGGTACGTGCCCCCGGAGATCCGTACCATCGCCGCCGCCAGTGCCGCGCAGCTGGACGCCTGCCTGGCGCACCCGGCGAGCTGGGTCTACCTCAGCCCGCCCGCCCTCCTCGAACCCGGGACCCGCACCGGGGAGTACCGGCGCGGCACCACGACCCTCATCGCCGACGCCGACGGCACCTCCCGGATCTCCGCCGAGGACCTCGCCGTGGCCGTACTCGACGAGCTGGAGAACCCCTGCGGGGACCGGCACCTCACGGTCGGCTACTGACGGACGCCCCGTAGCCGTCGCTCCGCCTGGCGGACGCGGGCCGCCGCCTCGGGGGGAGCGGCCAGGGTGACACCGGCGTCGGTGAGGATGCTCAGGTCCAGGGTCCAGGTGATGGCCGAGCGGGTGTGCCACTCGGCGAACGCGGCGTCGATGTGGGAGTCGGCCTGGCCCGCGCTCATCCCGGTGACGGCCCGCAGGTGCGCGACGGCCTGGACCTCCTTGCCCTGTATCTGGGCCAGCCCCATGTGGGTGACGGTGTGGCAGTCGGTGCACAGGCACACCAGCCGCCGCAGCGCCTGGGTGCGGGCGGCCTTGTCGTAGGACCAGCGCTCGTGGGCCTCAAGCCAACGCTGGACGACCCGGTCCTCACCCCGGCCGCAGATCTCGCAGCGGTGTGCGGCGCGCCGGGTGATCATCCGGCGCAGCCGTTCCCAGTCGCGCCGGTCGACGCAGGACCGGACGTTGGTGAACCAGCACGAGGTGGGGACCAGGTCGACGAACAGGCCGGAGCCGAAGGCGCGGTCCTCACCGGGCAGCAGGTCGGGCACGTCCGGCAGCGCCGCCCAGCGCTCCAACCCGGTCATACCGGCCTGAGGCGCGTACCACCTCCTGGCGGCCGGGTCCCACCGGGCACCCAGCGCCTTGGCCTCGTCCTTCTCGTCGTAGGGGACGTCCAACCAGAACCGTTCGGCAGCCATGCGTGATCTCCGTTCGGGGGTGAGGGGCCACCTGCCATCGGATCACGACACATCCCACCTGTCAGGCATATTTCTAGTTCTATACCTGCTCGGCGACAACCATCCTGGTACGGCGCCAGGCCACCGCGAGCAGCCCGATCAGCACCCAGAGCGGGACGGTGCCCACCGACCAGCTCAGAGCCATCGGCGGCCCCGGCTGCGGAAGCACCTGGAAGTCCTTCATGACACCCTCCCCCCGTCCCGAGGGCCCCTCGACGGCGAGGGAGAACCTCCAGGTGCCCTCCCTGGGCAGGGCCAGGGTGTCCATGCCCCACACCTCCCGCTTGCGCGGGTGCTTGGCCAGCCTGCTCCGGTGCTTCTGGCCTCCGGGCCCGGCCATGGTGATGGTGCCGTGTTTGCCGCCGATCCCGTCGTCGGGGGTGAAGGTGAAGTCCAGCGACTGCATGGCCCGCAGCGGCCAGGTGCTGAACCCCACGGTGACGCCGTACGGCCCCGCCTGGATCCGTTCGGTGTGCACGGTCTCGACCGGCGGATAGGCCAGGGCCGGGGTCGCGCTCGCCAGGACCAGGCCGGTCGCGACCAGCACCGCCGCGACGGCACGCCGTGAACCGGAGAGAGAACCGAGAGGAGACACGGGTCACCGACCTTCCTGGGACGTGACGGGCGCCATCACGCGCAGCATGACGGCGAAGCGGCGGCCGAGGAACCCGGCCAGGGCCCCGGCGAGGGCGCCCACGGCGACCGTCGGCGCCAGGGGGAGGAACGACGGCAGCGAGTGCCCGTAGGCCAGGATCGTCTGTACCAGACCACAGGTCGTGACGAGCGCCCCGACCAGGAGTCCCGTCAGCGGCGCGGCCAGGAGCCCGGTCCACCGGCGACCCACGGCCCGCATGATCCCCCAGGTCAGCACGGCGGCCACGAGCAGGGACATCGGCATCTGCGAGGGCACCAGCGGCGCCGCGGGCACGTAGTCGCGCAGCGGCAGGCCGACCCCGGCCGCGTACGCCCTGGTCGCCCAGGGCGAGAACCACCACAGCAGGCCCTGGGCGAGCGCGAACGCGACCCCGAAGCCCAGGATCAGCCGGGTGTCGCGCAGGAATCCCACGGCGGTGAACACCGTCAGCGTCGTCAGGAACGTGACACCGACCGCGATGGCGTCCACCGGGCCGCCCTCGAACGCCTCAAGCCCCTGCGCGGCCACCAGGCTGAAGGCCAGCGTCACGATGAGGGCGAGCACGGCGCCGACCCTGGCCCAGGGGTGCTCCATTCCCGCGGCGAAGACCATCACGGCGCCGACCATGCTCAGCGTGATCGACAGCAGCAGGCCGATGTGCGGGGGTGAGGCGATCACGGCGTCGAAGCCGTACAGACTGTGCCACCACAGGTCGAACAGGCCGTAGAGCAGGAAGCCCGCAGAGCCGGTGCCGGAGACGAGGTAGCCGAGCGGCGCGGCGAAGGTCCCGCCGAACACCCGTACGGCCCGGCCGCCGACGGTGGCGTCGATCGCGCGGTCGTTGCGCCTGGCGGCGGTCGTCATGAGCACCACGGCCAGGCTGGCCAGCCCGGACAGGGCGCTGCCCGCGTACAGGAACAGGTGCGGCAGGGTGAAGAAGGTGTCCGGTCCCACGTCGATGTGCCACTGGATGTCCCAGCTCGCGGCCGTCAGCGAGAACGCCGCGCCCAGCAGGACGACATAGGCGGGGACCCATCCCTTGGGCGTGGTCACCGCTCGGGTGGACGCCGGGGCGCGTCCGCCGATCGGCAGCGCCCCGTCAGCGACGGTCATCGTTTCCTCCTCGGTTGTTTCGTTCATGTCGTCGTCCTCACGGACTCGCCGGGTCGCCGGGCCGCACGGACTCACCGGGCCCACGGGCTCGCCGGTCGCCGGTGTCCGCCGCGAGGCCGGTCTCCGGCGTCCGCCGCGAGGGTCCGTCGGTCCGTCGGTCGCCGGGCCCTCGGGCCTCCCGGTCGCCGGTCAGGACGGGGTCACCCGGTCACCAGCACCGGGAAGGTGACCCGGTCGGTCCCTCCCGGCCCGTCCATGAGCACGGTGAACGCCCAGGCGCCGCCCATGGGCAGGGCCAGGCGTTCGGCCCGGTACCTGCCCGGCCCCTGGGCCACGGCGGGGACGGGTTCGAGGGCGTGGCCCATGTTCGTCATGACCGGCTCGACGGTGACGCCGCGCAGTGTCACCGGCCGTCCCCGCAGGTCGGCCACGTCGACCGTCACGGGGCCCGTCCCCGAGCGTTCGACCGTGAGCCGTACCCGGTAGTGCTCCGTCCCGCTGCGCAGCACCGTCGGCCCCGAGCCGCCACGCGGCCACAGCAGCCACAGCGCGGCACCGGCCAGTACGGCGACGCAGACGGCCGCCCACGCCCCCCGACGCCTCATGAGTCCCCCTCCTGCGCCGTGACGTCCAGCACGGCCGGTACGGTCACCAGCGCGTAGCCGCGCTCCACCTGCGCCCAGAGCCGGTAGCGGCCCGGTTCGGGGAAGGTGTGGGTGAAGCGCGCCTCGGGCCCGAACATCGCGACGGTCTCGTCAGGACGGCTCGCCGCGCCCCTGGGCCTGGGGGCCATCGCGTGCACGTGCCCCCAGACCGGCGCGGTCTGCGCGGCGGCGCCGACCGGTGTGGAGTCCGGCAGCGGCCCGACGACGATGAGGTGCCCCACCATGCCGAGCCACGGCTGCAGGTCGGCGCGCTCACCGACCTTGACGGTGACCGTGGTGGCGGCCCCGGCCGACGGCGCCGTCACGGCCAGGTCGACCCTGACGCCGTCGATCTCCCTCGGGCCCGGGCCTCCGGGCTGCGGCGCCGCCGCGACGGGAGTGGCGCCCGGGCCGACGTCCAGCCCGGAGGCCGAGCGGACCAGTTGCACGCCGCCGCCCCGCCTGGCCAGTTCCGCCGAGATCGCGTAGTGCCCTGGCTCCGCCAGGGCGAGGCCGACCCGGTAGCGGCCCGGACCGGCCATGACCGGGTGCAGGTGCCACAACCGGCCGGACGGTGAGACGACCAGCAGGTGGACCAGCGCGTCGTCGTGGACGAGCAGGTCCTCGACCGGCCGGCCCGTCGAGCCGTCCGTCAGCAGCAGGTCGAGGTCCGCCAGGCGTCCCGAGGTCGTCTCCGAGGCGCGTACCAGCATGTTCACCGGTGGCCGTGAGTAGTCGGCGTTCACCGGCCTGGCCGCCGTGTAGGGCGAGACGACGTTGTCCACGGTCGCGTCCACCTGCTGGCCGGGCAGCGGCGGTTGCGGGGTGAGCGGGGACAGCGCGGCGCCGGTCACCCCGGTGGCCAGGGCCGCGACCATCCCGCAGGCCGGGACCAGCGGAAGCCACCAGCGCCGCGACCACACCGCCGTACCGAGCGCGAGGAGCAGCAGTCCGCCCGCCACCGAGAAGCCCGCGTAGGCGACCGTGTCGGGAGGCGAGCTGACCGGGGCGGGCACGACGAACGGGATCCGCCCGCTGTCACGGCCGTCGTCGACGGTCAGCTCCCACGGCCCGGGACGGTCGACCCGCAGGGTCGTGCCGTACACGCCGGGTGTGGCGCCCAGGACCAGCTCTGCCTGGCTGACGACGGTGCCCGCGGCGGGCAGGCCGTCGTCGGCGCCGCCGGCCCCGGTCGGGACCAGCCGCAGGGTGAGCCTCCCCCCGCCGACCCCCGGACCGGTTCCCGAGGTGGCCCCCGCGTGGGTGAGGACCTCGACGCGCAGCGGGCCTGGCACCTCGTCCACCCGGCGCAGGATGACCGAGAGCTCACGGGTGCCCAGGGTCTGGGCGACGTGTACGTCCTGTCCCGTGGGCGCGCCGTCGGCCAGCGCGGGCCGTTGACCGACCACCAGCACGGTCGCCAGCAGGACCACGAAGGCCGGTATGAACAGCACCCGGTGTCCGTAGGTTCTCATCGCGGCCGACGCTAACCGGGACACCACGGGGATTTCGTCACCTGGGAGCGGGATCCGGGTCCCCCGTTTGAGGGACACGGCGGCCCCCACCTGCGAGAACGCGCCTCAGCCGATCACCGGACGGTACGGCCCGCGAAGGCCGTGCCCACGGGGGATACCGTGTTCTCCCCCATGGGGAGGGATCTTCCCTCCCGGAGGGAGAGCGGGCAGCATGCCGGGTGGGGACCGACGAGGAGCGAGGGCCATGGGACGTGACGCCAGCCGGTCGCTGGCCGGCCAGTCGTTGCTGGTCGCGGGTGTGTGCATGGTGGCGGACTCGGGCGTGTTCCTGCTCGGCAACCGGCCGAGCGGCGTGTGGCAGTACTGGCTGGCCCTCCTCGCCGTCCTGGTGATCGACGCGTTGCTGGCCACCCCTCCCCGTTTCTCCGGCGTCGTCGCGGTGGTCCACGGCCTCGCCGTCATGATGCCCGCGCTGCTGTTCCCCGGCGCCCCCTGGCACCCGGTCGAGGCCGGCCTCCTGGTCGCGGGATACCGCGCGGGGGCGTGGCTGCGCTCGACGCAGGCGTTGACCGCGCTCGCGGCGCTGGCGGCGGGGGTCACGGGAAGCTATCTGCTGACCGTCGGCCACATCGCCGTCCGCCCGATGAGCCCGATCGTCCTGGGGATCGACCTCACCGCCAGGGTGCTGCTGCCCTGGATGGTCGGGCGTTACACGACCGAGCGGCGCGCCTACATCGCCGAGTTGGAACGCCAGGCCGAGCTGCGGCTCCACGACGAGCGGGCGGCGGTACAGCGAGCCGTCGCCGAGGAGCGCAGCGCCATCGCCAGGGACCTGCACGACGTGATCTCCCACCACGTCAGCGCGATCGGCATGCACGCGGGCGCGGCGCGGCTCGGGCTCGGCGCGCCGCCCGGCGACGGCTCGGCGGACCGGGCCTACAGGTCGCTGTCCGCCGTCGAGTCGAGCAGCCGCGCGGCCATGGCCGACCTGCGCATGCTTCTGGCGATCCTGCACGGCGACGAGACCGAGACCGGGCGGCGTCAGCCGGGTCTGAACAACCTCGACGAGTTGCTCGACGGCGTGCGGGCCGCGGGCCTGAAGGTCACGCTGACCACCCACGGCCCGCCCCGTGAGCTGCCCGGCTCACTCGACGTCGCGGTGTACCGCGTCGCGCAGGAGGCCCTCACCAACGCCCTGCGGCACGGCCGTGGCGAGAGTGTCGGCGTCGAGCTCGAATACCGGGAGACAGAGGCGGTCGTGACCGTGACCAACCAGCTGGGCGAGTGGCACGGCCCCTTCGAGGAACGGAGTTCGCCGCACCGGGGCCTGGCCGGGATCAGGCAGCGGGTCGCGCTGTTCGGCGGCCGGATCACCTACGGCGTGCAGCCCGGCGGCAGACACTGGCAGGTCAGGGCCAGTTTCCCCCTGGAACGGCCACAACTCTGATTCGAAAAAGCCGATCCGGCGACCTCCTCATGCCTTTTATACGGAAATTTCTCCATATAACAAACCGTCCGCGAAAGTCCGCGTCTCCAGGAGACAATCGCCGTCCGTGACACGTTCTCCGCACGGAACCGGCTTCCGTCCGGAACCTCCCAGCCCCCGAGACCTGGAGACGCCGTGACGCTGCGCGTGCTGCTCGCCGACGACCACGCGATGTTCCGTTCCGGTATGCGCGCCGTACTCGAAACCCAGCCGGACCTGCTCTGCGTCGCCGAGGTCGGAGACGGCCACGAGGCGGTCGCCGAGACCCTGCGGCTCCGCCCGGACGTGGCGATCCTGGACGTGCGGATGCCCAGGCTGGACGGCCTGGCCGCGACGGAGGCGATCCTGGCGGCGCCGGGGAACGTCACCAGGGTCCTGGTGCTGACCACCTACGACAACGACGACTACGTCTACCGCGCGTTACGGGCCGGGGCCAGCGGCTTCCTGCTGAAGAGCCTGCCTCCGGAGGAGATGGCGTCCGCGATCCGGGTGGCCGCCCGGGGGGACGCGCTGATCGACCCCTCGGTGACCCGGCGCCTGATCGCCCGGTTCACCACCAGCATCGAGCCGACGGCCGTGCCCGCCGACTTCGAACGGCTGACCTCCCGGGAGCGTGAGGTGCTGCTCCTGCTGGCCGACGCCCGCAGCAACGCCGAGATCGCCGCGGCCCTCCACGTCGGCGAGGAGACCGTCAAGACGCACGTCTCCCGCATCCTGTCCAAACTCAGCCTGCGCGACCGGGTCCACGCCGTCGTCTACGCCCACCTGAACGGCCTGGCCGGGACGCCGCCCCGGTGAAGGCCCTCAGGAGCCGAGCGGGTCGACAGGGGCGGCCGGGTCGGCCAGGCGCTCCAGGTCGCGGCGGATCAGCAGCTGGTTGGCCATCAGGACCGGGCCGTCGGGCTTGACGGTCAGCAGGGCGCGGTGGACCGTACGGTCGCCCGAGCTGACGTCGTCGTGCGCGACCGTCTCGACCGAGTCGGACAGGGGCTTGCCCGCGACGACGGCGGTCGTGGTGAGGCGCTCCTTGAACACCTTGCCCACCTCGGCGGCCCTCGGCAGCACGCACACCACGTCGACCGCCTTGTCGGCCGTGGACGCGGGCCTGCGCAGGCCGACGCCGTACAGGACGACCCCGCCCGGCTGTGTGGGGGCCATGACGATCGCGGAGACGACGTCGCCCAGGCAGTCGGCGACTGCGGCGTGGTCGGGGTTCTCGGCCAGGGAGGAGCCGGTGCCGAGCGCCGCCGCGACGGGCTCGGCCGCGGCGCCCGCGACCAGCGCGGAGTCCGTGACCACCACCTGGTTGAGCTGGTTGATCAGCCCGAGCCCGGACTGCGGGCCCTTCATGTCGATCATGTTGTCCTCGGCGAGGGACAGCCCCTCCTGGCCGCCGATCTCCCGGGGCTTGGCCCCCATGGAGGTCAGTTTGGCGCTGATGCCCGAGGCGTCGAGAGCGCCCTCGACACGGATCGCGGTCTTCGGCGGGACTCCGATGTTGACGGCCTGGTTCGCGGCGAACACGTTGAGACCGGTCGCCTCGGCGAGCCTGTCCCCGCTCACCGCGAGGTCGCCGAAGCCCGAGCCGACGGCGGCCCTCCAGCGCTTGTCCTGGCCCGGCCCCTTGTCGGTGACCACGCCGAGCTTGCGCCAGTGCGCCATGTCGCCGTATTCGAGGTAGGTCGCGGCGGGGCCGGAGGCGTCGAGACGCGCCATCGCCTGGCGCAGGCCCTGTCCCTCCTCCGAGCCGTCGGTGCCGCATCCGGCAAGCACCAGTCCCGCAACCGCCAGAGTCCATCCGAGAGCACGCATGCCCAGGACCTTAGCCATCCACACCGCACCGCACGTCACCCAAAAGGGTGAAATGATCACCCCATTCCCCCCGAAACTGGACAAAGGTCACTCAGCGAGAAGCCCGCACACCCGCTCGATCCCCAGCCCGCTGATCAGCAGCCGTTCCTTGGCGTTGCCGAGCAGCACCGCGGTCCAGGTGGTCGACCCGCCGTCCCCGAGGTTGAGGGTCTCACCCCATGGCGTGACGACGTCGATCCCGAACGAGACGCCGGTGTAGTAACCGCGCCCCGTCACGCGCTCGTCGTCGAAGACGAAGGTGACGTCCGGGTGTTCCGGCGCCAACCGGTCGAGGACCCGTTCGCGCAGCGCCGTACGGTGCCGTCCTCCGGTCAGGTCGGTGAGGCCGACGCGCACCGCCGGGATGGCGTGGCCGAGTTCGCGGGCTCCGTCCAGGATGTCCAGGTGAACGCCGACGTGCTCGACGAGGGTCTCCGTCTCGAAGCCGAAGGAACCCTCGTCCCGGCCCGCCGTACACAGCCCGAGCAGCGCGAAGTGCTGCGTCATGCCCGGCCCGAACGGCTGCGCGCGCAGGACGCGCTGTGCCGCGCCGAGCCGTACCCTCGACCGGGAGCGGGGCTCGTCCCGGAGCAGGTCCCGGCGGCGGACGGCGCATTCGAGGGCCAGGACGTTGGTCACGTCCGAGACGACCTCGGTGTTGCGGATCGTCGTCAGCACCTTGTCCTGGCTCACGGTCGCCACCGCCGAGGCGGTGCCCAGCGGGCAGACCGGCGCCGTCGCGAGGCCGGTGAACCCGTGCCCGGTGAGACGTTCGTGGGCCAGCAGGGTCAGGCGCGCCAGGTCGCCCGCGTCGACCGGTGAGAGGGCGGTGAACCGGTCACGTTCGTACCGCCGGAGCAGATGGGCGGGCGTGACGTCGGCCGCACGACGCCGATGGACGGCCATCAGCAGCGTCTGAAGATCTGCGGGGGACAGCCGCTCGGCCAGCGCCTCAAGCATCTCCGGCGCCGCCCCCTCACGGAGAATCCGCCCAAGCCAGGGGTCGTTCATCGGAACATCGTGGCGTACGGCCCACTCCCGCCGCACCGGGTTATCCGCCGCCGAAGCCCTGAAGAGCCGCCGAACCCCTGAAAGACCGCCGGACCCCGGAAAGCCACCGGGTCGTCCGGCGCGAGGCCCCGGAGAGCCGGTCGGTCTCAGGCGCCCCGGGAGGCCCTGCGCTCCGGGCCCTCCTTCTCCAGGTGCTGGAGGACGTGCCTGAGCGACTCCCCCAGCTCGGTCAGGCGCCTCTCGCCGAGGCCGGAGAGCACGAACTGCTCCTCCCGGTTGAACTCGGGGAACAGGGTGGTCATCAGCTTCCTGCCCTCGGGGGTGAGGGAGAAGACGGTACGCCTGCGGTCGGTCGCCGGGATCTCCCGCAGGATCAGCCCGCGTGCCTCAAGCGTCTGCGCCACCCCGGTCAGCGTGCCCTTGGTGATGCCCGCCTCCTCGGCGACGTGCCGGTTCTCGATCGACTCCCAGATCCACACGACCCACAGCACCACGAAGGCGGTCCAGGTGAGCTCGGCCTCCTTCAGCACGGTCTGCTCGAAGTGGTTCCTGATGGACGAGGCGACCCGGTAGAGGTTCGAGATCGCGGTCATGGCGCGAAAGTCCAGCTCCAGCCCCTGGAGCTTTCCCGAGACGGCCTCCTCGGTCTGCCGCAGGGTGTGCGCGCCACTCACAGACAAGCTCCTCGGGGGTTCGGCCATATCGACCCCGGGCGGCGGAATCGTCCGGACCCTCCTGATCCTAGATGATTTCCGACAAATCCCTGTTCTGGGACGCTAGACGCGGACCACATTCACGCCCGCGTCGGTGAACCGGGCGGCCTCCTCGTCCGGCAGGCCCTCGTCGGTGATCAGGGTGCCGATCGCGTCGATCGAGCAGATCCGCGCGAAGGCCCGCCCGCCGATCTTGGAGGCGTCGGCGACCGCGACGACCTGGGAGGCCCTGCCGATCAGCAGGTTGTTGACGCTCGCCTCGCCCTCGTGGTGGGCGAAGGCGCCCGCGACCGGGTCGAGCGCGTCCACGCCGAGGAAGGCGATGTCGAGCGCGACCTGTTCGAGCACCCCCGAGGCCAGCGGGCCGATCAGCTCGTAGGACTGCGGCCTCGCCACCCCGCCGGTCACCACGATCTTCACGTGCTGCCTGACCGTCAGCTCGGCGGCGATGTTCAGCGCGTTGGTGACCACGGTGAAGCCGAGGTCGGGGTCGGCCCTGATCGCCAGGGCGCGGGCCACCTCCGAGGTGGTCGTGCCGCCGTTCATGCCGACGATCGCGCCCGGTGTGACCAGTTCGGCCGCGGCGTCCGCGATCCGCTGTTTCTCGTCGGCGTGACGGGCGGTCTTGTAGCGCAGCGGCAGGTCGTAGCTCACGCTCTGGGAGACGGCGCCACCACGGGTGCGCATGAGCATCTGCTGCTGGGCGAGCTGGTCGAAGTCGCGGCGGATCGTCGCCGTCGAGACGGTCAGCGCCTCCGCGGCCTCCTCGACGGACAACCGCCCCTCCTGCGAGAGCAGTTCGAGGATCGCGTTCCAGCGCTCATATCGGCTCACAGCAGTCAGCCTTGCACACGGGGCGATCAAAACCCACCTCTGCACAAAGTTGCTCATTTCTGGTATAAATCAATCACAAACGAAGCTTCTTGGGGAGGCGCGCCGTGACCACGCACACCGAATCCGAGATCGTGTCCCAGCCCGACCGCTGGCGCAGAGCCGTCGCCGAGACCCCGAGGGACGCGCTGCCCCGCCCCGGGGAGCGGGTGGCCGTCATCGGCTGCGGCACCTCGTGGTTCGTCGCCCAGTCCTACGCGGTGCTCCGCGAGCGGGCCGGACAGGGCGAGACCGACGCCTTCGCCGCCTCCGAGTTCCCCGTGGGACGTCCGTACGACCGGGTGCTCGCGCTGACCAGGTCGGGCACGACGACCGAGGTCCTCGACGCGCTGGCGGCCCTGCGTGAGCGGGGCGTCAGGACGAGCGCCGTCACCGCCTCCCCCGGCACCCCCGTCGTGACCGCCGCCGACGAGATCGTGATGCTCGACTTCGCCGACGAGCGGTCGGTCGTGCAGACCCGCTTCGCCACGACGCAGCTCGCCCTGCTCCGCGCCCACCTCGGCGAGGACCTGAGCGGCGCGATCGCCGACGCCGAACGGGCGCTCGCCGTCCCGCTCCCCGAGATCACCCTGACCGCCGAGCAGTTCACCTTCCTCGGCCGGGACTGGTCGTACGGCCTGGCGCTTGAGGCCGCCCTGAAGATGCGTGAGGCGTGCCGGGCGTGGACCGAGTCCTATCCCGCGATGGAGTACCGCCACGGCCCGATCAGCATCGCGGGCCCGAACCGCGTCACCTGGGTCCTCGGGGAGGGCGCGAGGGGGCTGCGCGCCGAGGTCGAGGCCACGGGTGGAGCGTTCCTGAACAGCCTCCTCGACCCGATGGCCGAGTTGGTCCTGGTTCAGCGGGTGGCCGTGGCCAGGGCGCTGGCCCAGGGACTCAACCCGGACGAACCACTCAACTTGACCCGTTCTGTCATCCTCCCCTCCTGAACATTGACCGGTGGGAGAAACGGGAAGAACTGACGCCATGAGCATCACACTCTCCGACGCCCGTGTCGTGACCCCCGAAGGTGTCCACGAGGGCTGGCTCACCATCGAGGACGGCCGCATCACCCATGTGGGCCGGGGCGCCGCCCCCGGCCCCGGGCTCAGCCTCGGGGGCCGCCACGTGGTTCCGGGCTTCGTCGACATCCACTCCCACGGCGGCGCCGGAGGATCCTTCCCCAGCGGCGACCAGGAGGAGGCCCGCCGGGTCGCCGCCCTGCACGCCGCGCACGGGACGACCACGATCGTCGCCAGCCTGGTCACCGCGACCACGAACGAGCTGACCAGGGCCGCTTCCGCCCTGGCCGACCTGTGCGAGGACGGCCTGCTGGCCGGCGTCCACCTTGAGGGCCCCTACATCTCCAAGGCCCGCTGCGGCGCGCACAACCCCGCCCTCCTGCGGGAGCCCTCCGTCCGGGAGTTCACCGAGCTGCTCAAGGCGGGCCGCGGCCACATACGGATGCTCACCCTCGCCGCCGAGCTGCCCGGGGCGCTGGACACCATCAGGGAGGCCGTCGCCAACGACGTGATCGCCGCCCTCGGGCACAGCGACGCCGACTACGAGCAGACCCTGCTGGGCATCGAGGCGGGCGGCAGCGTGGCCACCCACCTCTACAACGCGATGCCGCCCCTGCACCACCGCGACCCCGGCCCGATCGCCGCGCTGCTTGAGGACGAGCGGGTCACCATCGAGCTGGTCAACGACGGTGTGCACGTGCACCCGGCGATGATGCGCCTGGCCTACGACGTCGCCGGTCCCGGCAGGACCGTGCTCATCACCGACGCCATGGCCGCCGCGGGCATGGGCGACGGCGTGTACGGTCTCGGCCCGATGCGGGTCGAGGTCGTCGACGGCGTCGCCAGGCTGGCCGGCGGTGGCTCCATCGCGGGCAGCACGCTCACCATGGACGTGGCCTTCCGCCGCGCCGTACAGCAGGTCGGCCTGTCGCTGCCCGAGGCGGTCAAGATCACCTCGCTCACCCCCGCCAAGGTGCTCGGCCTGGCCGACGACCTCGGCTCCATCTCCGTCGGCAAGCGGGCCGACCTGGTGGTGCTCACCGACGACCTGGAGGTCTCCGGCGTCATGCGGCACGGAAACTGGACGACGGCTCCCCGATGACCTCCCCGCCCGCCCGTGGTCCGGTCCTGACCGTCACGCTGAACCTCGCACTCGACGTCACCTACGTGACCGGGGACGTCGACTGGGACGGCGTCAACCGCGTCGGGGCCGTGCACCGCAGGGCGGGCGGCAAGGGCGTCAACGTGGCCAGGGTGCTCGCCGCCCTCGGCTGCGAGGTGCTCGTCACCGGTCTCGCGGGCGGCCCGAACGGCGAGGCCGCCCTGGCCGACCTCGCCGCCGCGGGCCTGCCCACCGCCCTCACCCCGATCTCCGGCCCCTCCCGCGCCACCCTGGCCGTCCACGACCACGGCCGCGCCCCGGGGCGCACCGCGCTGTTCAACGAACCGGGTCCGCTCGTCACCGAGGACGAGATCGGGCGTTTCCTGAGCGACTACGAGGCCCGGCTCAGGGGTGCCGCCGCGGTCGTGATCTCCGGCAGCCTGCCCTCCGGGGTCTCCCCGCGCCTGTACGCCGAACTCGCCGCCCGCGCCCGGGCCCACGGCGTCCCGGCGGTCGTGGACGCCGACGGCGAGCCGCTCAGGCACGCCCCCGGCGGGCGGCCCGAGATCGTCAAGCCCAACGCCGAGGAACTCGCCCGGGCCCTGGCCCTGTCCGGCCCCCAGGAGGCTCACAGCCCCGGCACCGGCCCCGGCGCCGCCGTGCGGGGGGCCCAGGTCCTCAGGCGTTCCGGGGCCAGGGCGGTCGTGGTCTCCCTCGGGGCCGACGGCCTGCTCGCGGTGACCCCCGAGGGGGCGTGGCGGGCGGCGATGCCGTACCGGGTCGAGGGGAACCCGACCGGCGCGGGTGACGCGCTGGTCGCGGGGCTGACGCTCGGCCTGGTCGAGGGCACCCCCTGGCCGGAACGGCTGCGCCGGGCGGCGGCGCTCGGCGCGGCGGCGGTCGCGGCCCCGGTCGCGGGTGACTTCGACGCCGACGTCCTGCGGGAGGTCCACCCGGGTGTCCGGGTGGAAGCGGAACCTGTGTAACGGAGGCCAATCATGTCCCTCGTCGGAATCGGCGACATCGTCGGGAACGCTCCAAAGGGCGTCGGCGCGTTCAACGTCATCCAGCTCGAACACGCGGAGGCGATCGTCGCCGGGGCCGAGGCCGCAGGCACACCCGTCGTGCTGCAGATCAGCGAGAACTGCGTCCGCTACCACGGCGCGCTCGCCCCGATCGCGGCGGCGTCCCTGGCGGTCGCCAGGGCGGCGGCCGTGCCCGTCGCCGTCCACCTCGACCACGCCACCGACCGCGCGCTGGTCGAGGAGGCCGCGGAGCTGGGGATCGGCTCGGTGATGTTCGACGCCTCCGCGCTGCCCGACGAGGAGAACGTGGCGCTCACCGCCGAGGTCGCCGCCCACTGCCACGCCCATGGCCTGTGGGTGGAGGCCGAGCTCGGCGAGGTGGGGGGCAAGGACGGGGTGCACGCGCCCGGGGCGCGGACCAGGCCGCACGAGGCCGTGGACTACGTGGCCAGGACCGGGGTGGACGCGCTGGCCGTGGCCGTCGGCAGCTCGCACGCCATGACGACCAGGGACGCCGTGCTCGACCTTGAGCTGATCTCCGCGCTGCGCGCCGCCGTACCCGTCCCGCTGGTGCTGCACGGTTCCTCGGGCGTGCCGGACGAGACCCTCCGCGCCGCCGTACGGCACGGCATGAAGAAGATCAACATCGCCACCCACCTCAACAAGACCTTCACCGGGGCGATCCGCGACCACCTGGCCGCCGACGAGCGGGTCGTCGACTCCCGCGTCTACCTCGCCGCCGCCCGTACGGCCGTCGCCACCGAGGTCACCCGCCTCCTGAAGGTCCTGGCCTAACCCCTACGACACCCCTCGACGCCCCTACGGCCAGTTCCAGCGGATGCCGATCAGGCCGGGGCGCAGCGAGTCGGCCACCAGGTGGACCGCGTGGTGGGCGTTGAGGGTCAGTTCACCGTGGTCGTGCTCCTCCGCGGCGTGGTCGTGCCGGGAGAAGCGGCGGATGCCCGCGGGCAGCGCCGAGGCGGCGAAGCTCACCCTGAGCGTGTACTGCCCGGCGGGGAAGCGGAACCCCCGTTCGTACTCGGTCGTCTCCACCCCGCTCGGGTCGGCCAGCTCGTAGCGGATCACCTGGGTCTCCCCGACCCGCAACCTGCGGTCGAACAGCAGCTCGGCCGCCACGAGCGCGGTCGGGCCGTCCCGCCTGACCCTGCCGACCCGGCAGTCCTCAAGCGCCCTGATCCGCACGCGTTCGACGTCGCACCCCAGGTCGCCCCGGTAGACGATGATGTGGCGGTCGGTCGCCTCCTGCGCCCGCATCACCTGGAGCGTCTCACGGCGCACGACGCTGCGGTCCGGGCCGATCTGCAGCGTCTCGTACATCCCGCTGATGTGCAGCCGCCTGTCGTCGGCGGAGCCGTCGAGGTCCTGCAGCAGGGCCGAGAGCGCGCGTGAGGGCTCAAGGATCGTGGCGTAGGGAACGGCGGCGGAGATCGGGACGGACGTACCCCCGCCGTTCTGCCCCCTGCCCCGGGGCCGGGGCGGCCCGAGCAGGCCCATCAGCGAGCGCGGCGGGAGGATGAGGATCTCCTCAAGCGCCCGTACGGCCCGCAGCGACTCGGGCCGCTCGGGGCGGCGCAGTCCCTGCTGCCAGTAGCTCAGGCTCGTCATCCCGACCCGCAGCCCGCGCTCCTCAAGGCGGTGGCGGAGCCGGTCAAGGGTCAGCCCCCTCGCTTCGACCGCGGCGCGGAGCGCGACGTGGAACGGGCCTTCCCGAAGAGCGACCCGCAGCTCACGATCATCCGACACATGGGAATGTTCACAGATTTTTCGGCTTACGTCACTTTTGCCGACGCAGACAGTGTCAATTTCGTGACCAGCCGCCGGTCTGCGTCGACACCCATGACAGTGTCCCCCAGCGCCAATCCCTGGCACCCAGCGCACATCCGGCGCGCCTCCCGTGCCGTCCGACGACACCCGACCTGGGGCCTTCCCGGTCGGTGATGGACCTGTTCCGGAGCGGTACCGGGCCACGGCGCACGGGCGGGAAAACACGCGTGCCCGGAGCGAATCGCTCCGGGCACGGCAGAAACGGCGGTGTCAGGAACCCTGGGGGGCGACGACGACCTCGACCCGCTGGAACTCCTTCAGGTCGGAGTATCCGGCGGTGGCCATCGTCCGCTTGAGCGCGCCCATGAGGTTCATCGAACCGTCGGCGACCGAGGAGGGACCGTGCAGGATCTGCTCCAGCGTGCCGACCGTGCCGAACTGCACCCGCTTGCCCCGGGGCAGCTCGGGGTGCTGGGCCTCGGAGCCCCAGTGGAACCCGCGGCCCGGGGCCTCCGTGGCCCTGGCGAGAGGAGAGCCGACCATGACCGCGTCAGAACCGCAGGCGATCGCCTTGGCGATGTCACCCGAGGTGCCCATGCCGCCGTCGGCGATGACGTGGACGTACCGGCCGCCCGACTCGTCCATGTAGTCGCGCCGGGCCGCGGCCACGTCGGAGATCGCGGTGGCCATCGGCACCGCGACGCCGAGCACCGTGCGCGTGGTGTGCGAGGCGCCGCCGCCGAAGCCGACCAGGACGCCGGCCGCGCCGGTCCGCATGAGGTGCAGCGCCGCGGTGTAGGTGGCGCAGCCGCCGACGATCACCGGCACGTCCAGCTCGTAGATGAACTGCTTGAGGTTGAGCGGCTCGGCCCGCCCGGAGACGTGCTCGGCGGAGACCGTGGTGCCGCGGATCACGAAGATGTCCACACCCGCGTCGATGACGGCCTTGTGGTACTGGACCGTGCGCTGCGGGGACAACCGCACCGCCGTGGTCACCCCGGCCGCGCGGATCTCCTCGATGCGACGGCCGATCAGCTCTTCCCTGATCGGCGCGTTGTAGATCTCCTGGAGCCGCCTGGTCGCGGCCTCCCCCTCAAGCTCGGCCACCTCGGCCAGCAGCGACGTCGGGTCGTCGTAGCGGGTCCACAACCCCTCAAGGTCGAGTACGGCCAGCCCGCCGAGCCTGCCCACCTCGATCGCCGTCGCCGGGGAGACCACGCTGTCCATCGGGCTCACCACGACGGGCAGCTCGAACCGGTAGGCGTCGATCTGCCAGGCGATCGAGACCTCCTCGGGGTCACGGGTGCGGCGGGAGGGAACGATGCCGATCTCGTCGAGCGCGTAGGCACGGCGGCCGTTCTTGCCGCGGCCGATCTCCACCTGAGTCATATGCCTGTCTTTCCATGTCATGCCTGTACGGCGGGCCGTACCGTGCCGTCACGGCCCGGCCCGTCGCGAGAACCGGGTCGGGACTCTATCGGCGGTGGTAGTTCGGAGCCTCGACGGTCATCTGGATGTCGTGCGGGTGGCTCTCCTTGAGCCCGGCCGCGGTGATCGGCATGAGCTCGCACCTGCTGTGCATGTCCTCGATCGTGCGGCACCCGGAGTACCACATGCCCTGGCGCAGACCGCCGACGAGCTGGTGGGCGACCGCGGCGACCGGCCCGCGGTAGGGGACCTGGCCCTCGATGCCCTCGGGGATGAACCTGTCCTCGCTGCCGACGTCGGCCTGGGCGTAGCGGTCCTTGCTGAAGGAGGTCCCGCCGCGCTCGCGGTTGCGGACCGCGCCCAGCGAGCCCATCCCCCGGTAGGACTTGAACTGCTTGCCGTTGATGAAGATCAGCTCACCCGGCGACTCCTCGCAGCCCGCCAGGAGCGAGCCGAGCATGACCGTGTCCGCCCCGGCCGCGATGGCCTTGGCGATGTCACCGGAGTACTGCAGGCCACCGTCGCCGATCACCGGGATTCCGGCGGGACCGGCCGCGAGCGAGGCCTGGTGGATGGCCGTGACCTGCGGCGCGCCGACGCCCGCGACCACCCGGGTGGTGCAGATGGAGCCGGGCCCGACGCCGACCTTGACCGCGTCGGCCCCCGCGTCGACCAGCATCTGGGCACCCGCGCGGGTGGCGATGTTGCCGCCGACGACCTGGACGCCGCTGTTGGCCTTGAGCTTGGAGATCATGTCGGCCAGGCCCTTGGAGTGGCCGTGCGCGACGTCGACCACGACCACGTCGACCCCGGCCTCGATCAGGGCCGCCGCCCGCTTCTCGGCGTCCTCGCCCACGCCGATCGCGGCTCCGACGACGAGCCTGCCGTCGGCGTCCTTCGTGGACAGGGGGTACTGCTCGCTCTTGGTGAAGTCCTTGACGGTGATGAGCCCGCGCAGCCGTCCGCCCGCGTCGACCAGCGGCAGCTTCTCGATCTTGTTCTTGCGCAGCAGCGCGAAGGCGTCGTCCCTGGAGACCCCGACCGGCGCGGTGACCAGCGGCATCGAGGTCATGACGTCGCGCACGGGGCGGCCGTGGTCGGTCTCGAAGCGCATGTCGCGGTTGGTGACGATGCCGACCAGCACGCCGTTCTCGTCCGTCACCGGGACACCGGAGATGCGGTAGGTCGCGCACAGACGCTCGACGTCGGCGAGCGTGTCCTCGGGCGAGCAGGTGACCGGGTTGGTGACCATCCCGGCCTCGGAGCGCTTGACGAGATCGACCTGCTGGGCCTGCTCCTCGATGGAGAGGTTGCGGTGCAGGATGCCGATGCCGCCCTGACGCGCCATCGCCACCGCCATCCGCGCCTCGGTAACCGTGTCCATCGCGGCGGAGACGAGCGGGATGCGCAGGGTGATGCCCCGCGACAGGCGGGTGGTGGTCTCCGCCTCACCCGGCTGTAGATCCGAATAGGCGGGAACCAGGAGCACGTCGTCGAACGTGAGCCCGGTCTCGGTGAACCTTGCCATCTGCGACCCTCCTGCCACGGCGCTCTCAAGTGGAGTGGGGAAGGCGCCGGCCCCCGGGTCACAGTTTAGAGTCTGGCGCCAAACCCGGAGGACACCGGGGAAGGTGGGGAACCGGACGGCCGGTGAGCGTCCGGTTCCCCTCCCTGAAGGACGGGAGCCGGGCGGCCGACGGACCGCCCGGTCCCGGCCGGGGTTTGGGGAACCGAGCGGTCGGTGACCCGCCCGGCTCCCCGGTCACCGGCGGGAGGCGCGGGGACACCGCACGCCGCCGGACCCCCCTCCGCGTCCGAACGGCCACTACGCCCACGCCCCTCGCCGACGCTGGGTAAAGTCTGCGTTACCTTCCGTTCACACGCAATGTACGGACGTGCAGTTGCACGAAGCTGCACCCGACCGCCCAGGAAGGACCGGGTTCCCCGATCGGCGACGGCTCGGGACGAGTCGTCCACGAGACCGGAAGAGGCCCAGAAGACGCAACGCCCGGACACCGGTGATTTCGGGACGTTATTCTCGCGGAACGCCGTGCCATCTCTGGAGCCTCTCGCCGATGCGTACCGACACACCGCCGCTTGAGAGTCTGGGCTTCACCTCGGCCCAGATCTCTCTCTACAACGCGGTGCTACGCCTGCACCGCGCAACCTGCGCCGAACTCGCCGACGCCCTGGACGGCTCGCCTGAGCGGCTGAGCCGCGAGCTGGCCACCCTGGTGAAGCTGGGCGTGGTCCACGAGCAGGGCGGCGAGTACCTCGCCCGTCACCCCGCGACGGCCCTGGGCCACCTGCTCGCCGACCGGCTCGACCGGCTCGCCGCGGAGAGCCGCAGGATCGACACCGTCGTCGGGTCGATCCGCGACCTCATCCACGAGTACGACGCGGGCCGCGACTACCAGGCGGGCCGGTTCTCCGTCGACCTGGTCGGCGGGGCTGACGAGCTGTACGAGAGTGTGATCGGCATGGCCGTACAGGCGCCGCCGCTCGAACTGCTCTCGGTCATCCCCGACCGGCGCACGATGAACGACTTCGCGCACCGCTACGCCGACCAGTGGATCGGGGCGCAGCGCGCGGGCCTGCTGTCCACCAGGAACATCATCCCGGTCCAGACCCTGGAGATCCCCGCGCTGCGGGAGAAGCTGAGCCAGTTCCAGCAGGCCGGGGCCCGTGTCCGCACCCTGGACACGGTGCCGAGCTGGTTCCTGATCGCCGGGACCGACGCCGCGGGTGTGCCCGCCCGGTGGGGCGGCACGCTGGCGGAGAGCGCCTACAACTTCCACCTGGTCAGAACCCCCGTCGTGGTGGACGCGCTGCGCTCCCTCTTCGACGAGCTGTGGGCCCGCGCGGCGCCGCTGCCCTGGCCGCGCCGGGGCGACGGGATGATCCAGGTGCTGCGGCTCGCCGCCCAGGGCGTCTCCGACGAGATGATCGCCAGGCAGCTCGGGGTCTCGGTGCGCACGGTGCGGGCCCGCTTCGCCGACGCCATGGCCGAGCTCGGCGCCCAGTCCCGCTTCCAGGCGGGCGCGGAGGCCGCCCGGCGCGGCTGGCTGACGTGAAGGCCTCTTTGCGCGCCTGCGTGTCGCTCCGCGTGCCCGTGGGCCGCCGGTTGGACCTGCCGCACATCAAGGTCATATCAAGGCCATAAGGTGGGATCGTGCTCGACGACGTCCCCCGCGACCCGTTCGCGGACGACCCCGACGACCCGGCGGCGGCACTGGGTGAGACGAACTCCCCCCAGTCGCTGACCTCCGCCGAACGCGACGAGGCCATGACGGACCTCGCCGACGTCGAGGTCTTCCGGTCTCTCCTTGAGCCCCAGGGGGTGCTCGGGCTGGTGCTCGACTGCCCCGAGTGCGGGGAACAGCACTACTTCGACTGGGAGCTGCTGCGCGGCAACCTGCGGCAGATGATCGACAACGGCAGGCCACAGGTTCACGAACCCGCCTACCAGCCCGACCCCACGAACTATGTGACCTGGGAGTACGCCAGGGGTTACGTCGACGGGGTGACCGACACCGAGGGGCACCGCTGATCGACGTCGTCGATCAGCGCGGCCAGTAGACCGACGGCGACGTCCGAGGACGAGGCGGGCTCACGCCGGGAGAGCCCGTCGAGAAGGCGGTCGGTCTCGGTGACGCCCCGATCCTCCTCAGGGCCGTATCTCCGGACGGGACGCCTGGGGTGGACCGCCGTCATGGGCTCACCCGCCAATGGGTCTCACCGGACCGGCGAGACCCACTCCACGCTTCCCGGCGGCGCCGGTGGATCCGGCCCGGCTGGTCCGCGGTCAAGCCGTCGACTCCAGCTCCGCCATCGCGCGCAACCGCGCGAGCGCCCGGTGCTGCGCGACCCGGACCGCGCCTGGTGACATGCCGAGCACGTTACCCGTCTCCTCGGCCGACAACCCCGAGACCACGCGGAGCATGAGCAGTTCACGCTGGTTGTCCGGGAGCCTGGAGAGCAGCCTGCGGGCGTGCTCGGCCTCGATGTAGCGCACCACGGTCTCCTCGGGCCCCGGTCCCTCGTCAGGACCGTCGGGAAGGTCCTGGGTGGGTACGGCGGAGCGCACCGAACTGCGCAGCGCGTCGGCCACCTTGTGGGAGGCGATGCCGAAGACGAAGGACGCGAAGGGCCTGCCCATGTCGCGATAACGCGGCAGGGCGGACAGAACCGCGATGCACACCTCCTGCGCCACGTCGTCCGCGATGTGGTACTGACCGGAAACCCGCCCGAGGCGAGCACGGCAATATCGGACGACCATTGGCCGTAACTGCGCGATCAGAGATTCGATCGCGGTGCGATCTCCCTGAACGGCGAGGCTCGTCAGATCCTTGAGATCGTCCCTGTGGGGGACCCCTTCAGATCTCGTCGCAAGCCTTACCCCACTTTTGGCGTCGGCGACGCATCCCTCGGTCACGTTAGGCATGATGCCCGCCCCGATCGAGCCTGTCGTCATGGCGAACGGCTACGGATTGGTCACATTGAGAGGGCGATAACGGGGCGTAATCAATCGACCACAGTAAGGCTTTGCGCCTGAAGGAATATTTCATTGGACCGCTGATTATGTCGGCCATTGGTCACATGAAAGTTTACTCCTTACGCGCATCCTCGCATGACGCTTTGAGGCACGTTTCGGTTTACCGGAAAACGAAACGGCCCGCATCCGGTGAGAGATGCGGGCCGTACGGCGAAAGCGGATCAGTGGCCGTGGCCGTGACCGTGGCCGTGCCCGGCGGCGGCCGGAGCCTCCTCCTCGGGCTTGTCCACCACGAGGGCCTCGGTCGTCAGCAGCATGCCGGCGATGGAGGCGGCGTTCTGGACGGCCGAGCGGGTGACCTTGACCGGGTCGATGACGCCCTGGGAGATCAGGTCGCCGTACTCGCCGGTGGCGGCGTTGAGGCCCTGACCGACGGGGAGCTCGGAGACCTTGGTCGTCACGACGTAGCCCTCAAGGCCGGCGTTCTCCGCGATCCAGCGGGCGGGCTCGATGAGCGCCTTGCGGACCACGGCGACACCGGTCGCCTCGTCACCGGACAGGCCCAGGTCGTCGAGGACCTTGGAGACGTGGATGAGCGCGGAGCCACCGCCGGAGACGATGCCCTCCTCGATCGCGGCGCGCGTCGCGGAGATGGCGTCCTCAAGGCGGTGCTTCTTCTCCTTGAGCTCGACCTCGGTGGCCGCGCCGACCTTCAGCACGCAGACACCGCCGGAGAGCTTGGCCAGACGCTCCTGGAGCTTCTCACGGTCCCAGTCGGAGTCGGACTGCTCGATGGCGAGCTTGATCTCCTTTACGCGGTCGGCGATGGCCTGCGCGTCGCCCGCGCCGTCCACGACCGTGGTGCTGTCCTTGGTGATCACGACACGGCGGGCCGTGCCGAGGACCTCCAGGCCGACGTGCTCCAGCTTGAGGCCGACCTCCTCGCTGACGACCTCGCCACCGGTGAGGATGGCGATGTCCTGCAGCATGGCCTTGCGGCGGTCACCGAAGCCGGGGGCCTTGACCGCGACCGAGGTGAAGGTGCCGCGGATCTTGTTGGTGACCAGGACGGCCAGGGCCTCGCCCTCGACGTCCTCGGCGATGACAAGCAGCGCCTTCTTGGTCTGCGCGACCTTCTCCAGCAGCGGCAGGAAGTCCGCGACCGAAGCGATCTTGTTCTGGTTGATCAGGATGTAGGGGTCTTCGAGAACCGCCTCCATCCGCTCCTGGTCGGTCACCATGTAGGGCGAAAGGTAACCCTTGTCGAACTGGAGACCCTCGGTGAACTCCAGTTCGAGGCCCATGGTGTTGGACTCTTCGACGGTGATGACGCCGTCCTTGCCGACCTTGTCGAACGCCTCGGCGATCAGCTCACCGATCTTGGCGTCCTGCGCGGAGATCGTCGCCACGTGGGCGATCTCCTTCTTGTCCTCGACCGGCCTGGCCGAGTCGATCAGCTTGTCGCTGACGGCCTTGGCGGCCAGGTCGATGCCGCGCTTGAGGGACAGCGGCTGGGCGCCGGCCGCGACGTTGCGCAGGCCCTCGCGGACCATCGCCTGGGCGAGGACGGTCGCGGTGGTCGTGCCGTCACCGGCGACGTCGTTGGTCTTGGTCGCGACCTCCTTGGCGAGCTGGGCGCCGAGGTTCTCGTACGGCTTCTCCAGCTCGACCTCACGCGCGATGGTGACACCGTCGTTGGTGATGGTCGGCGCGCCGAACTTCTTGTCGATGACGACATTGCGGCCACGGGGGCCGAGGGTCACCTTGACCGCGTCGGCGAGGGCGTTGACACCACGCTCAAGAGCGCGGCGCGCGTCCTCCTCGAAGGACAGGATCTTGGGCATTGTGGTCCTCTCTGAAAGCACGTCGGCGCATCAAAGCCCCGGGCGCTCGCGCGACCCGGGGCTCGATACGTCATCTCTGCGAAGTGTCGGTTACTTCTCGATGATGGCGAGCACGTCACGGGCGGAGAGCACGAGGTACTCCTCGCCGCCGTACTTCACCTCGGTGCCGCCGTACTTGCTGTAGAGGACGACGTCGCCCTCCTTGACGTCGAGCGGAATGCGCTTGTCGCCGTCCTCGTCCCAGTTGCCAGGGCCGACAGCGAGGACCTTGCCCTCCTGCGGCTTCTCCTTGGCGGTGTCCGGGATGACGAGACCGGAAGCAGTGGTCTGCTCGGCCTCAAGCGGCTGGACCACGATGCGGTCGCCGAGCGGCTTAACGGGAACCTTGGTGGCGGTCGTCACGTCGGACCTCCCCTTCAGATTTGAATGATCTAGAAGAGGCGACCAGCGGTCTGCCGTCGCGGGTGTCAGACCTGCCTCGTCGCGTATGTTTGGCACTCTCACCGGGAGAGTGCCAATACGGAACAGTATGCAAGGAGGCCTTGACAGTCAACACGAACCGCCTCCGCACTGGGTACGCGAACCTCAAACCCTGCGCCGCCCCGCCGCGGGCAGGCCTCTGACCCGCGCGATCTCGGTCTCGTACAGCTCCCGCGAACCGCGCAGGAAACCCAGCACGAAACGGATCTCCTCGTCGGAGTAACCCGAGATCAGCCGCTTCCCCCGTTCGACGACGGGACCGTACAGCTCCTCGACCTTCGCGAGGGTCTCGGGGGTGGCGCGCACGACCACCTTCCTGCGGTCCCCGGGATCGGGGGAGCGCGTCAGGTATCCGGCCCGTTCGAGGCGGTCGAGCATCGCGGTGACGCTGCCCGTGGTGAGCCCCAGGCCCGTCCCGAGGACGCTGGGTGTGACGTTCCCCTCAGACCCCTCGCGCACCAGGATCTCCAGGCAGCGCAGGTCGGTCCTGTTCACCCCGAGGTGGATCGCGACCGCCTCGTCGAAGGCGTCGACGGCCGTCTGACCCGCCTGGACCTCCCGCCCCAGCTCCGCCCTGAGAGCGCCGTCCCCATGCGCGGGACCATTTTCCCTTGACATTCAAGCCTCTCGACCATCAAGCTAAATATGCCTCGAACATCAAGATACATGGCGTTCGAGGAGAACACCCCTGTCCAGACCCGTCCTCCAAGGGAGACCCGTGTCCCCTCTCCACGTGATCGTCATCGGTGCGGGCACCGGCGGAATGTGCCTGGCCCACGGCCTGCGGCGCGCCGGGATCTCGGTCGCGGTCTACGAACGCGACCGCACCCGCGCCGACGGCGTGCACGGCTACCGCGTCGGCATCGACCCGACGGGCAACCAGGCGCTCCGCGAGTGCCTGCCCCCCGAGCTGTTCGACACCTACACCGCCACCTGCGCCAGGACGCCCGCCCACTTCAACGTGCTGACCGAACGGCGCAGGACGGTCGCCTCCTTCCGGCTGCCGGAGAGCACCGACCCGGTCCACAGCGAACGCTCGGTCTCCCGGATGACCCTGCGCCAGGTGCTGCTCACCGGGATGGACGACGTCGTGCGCTTCGGCAAGACCTTCACCCACTACGAGCACGGCGCCGACGGCACCGTGACCGCCTTCTTCGACGACGGCACCTCGGCCACCGGCGACCTGCTCGTCGCCGCCGACGGCACCGGCTCCAGGGTCCGCAGGCAGTACCTCCCGCACGCGAAGGTCAGGGACACCGGGGTGATCGCGGTCTCCGCCAAGGTCGCGGTGACCCCGGAGACCAGGGCGCTGCTGCCCGAGGAGGTCTTCAACGGGATCTCCGCCACCTTCGCCCCGAAGGGCCAGTTCTGCATCTGGCACGTCATGGAGTTCAAGTGGGACCGCGACGGCGAGGTCAAGCACGGCGTCGGCGGCAACGACGCGGAGCTGATCGCGCGCTGGCCCGGCCTGCTGTACGACAACACCCGCGACTACATCAACTGGGGCTTCTCCGCCTCGGCCCGCAGGTTCCCGCCCGGGGTGATGGACCTGCGCGGCGAGGACCTCAAACGGGTGGTCCTGGACATGACGCCCAACTGGCATCCGGACCTGCGCGCGCTGTTCCGGGCCGCCGACCCGGGCAGCTGCTTCCCCATCGCCATCCGCACCTCCGAGCCGGTGGACCCGTGGGAGACCACCAACGTCACCCTGCTCGGCGACGCCGTGCACACCATGACCCCCGGGCGGGGCGTCGGCGCCAACACCGCCCTGCGCGACGCGATGCTCCTGACCAGGCGGCTCATCACCGTCCGTGACGGCGCCCCGCTGCTGGACGCCGTCGCCGCCTACGAGGCGGAGATGATCCCGTACGGCTTCGCCCGCGTCGCCGACTCCCTCGCCCAGAACGGCACCAACGGCGACGACCTGCTGCACAGGCCGGTCGTCGGCCGGGCGGTCCTGGCGGCCAACCGGACGTTCTTCCGCGCGGTCGGCCGGGTCCCGGCGCTGCGCAGGAGGTTCGTCGACGCCCTCGTGGCCTACCGCGCCGCGGACGCCTGAGGACCTTCACCCCGATTCCCGCGCTTCGGGGCGACACCGGGACGCTCATCGGGGAACATACGACTTCGGGAACATACGAGCGAGCACCGGGGGGAACGCGACCCGATGGCTACGAACGGTGACGGGAAAGACGCCACGGTGAGCGATGTGACCAGCACGCTGAGCGAGGAGACGAGCGCAACGCGCGAGGTCGGCGAGCTTCTCGCCAACTGGCCCTATCCGCCGCCCGGCGGATGGACGGCCGACGACCTCGACCGGCTTCCCCAGGAGGGCCCCCACGGCGAGCCGGACTTCTTCAAGCACGTCGAACTCGTCGATGGAGCCCTCATCTTCATGTCCCCCCAGAAGCGTTTCCACGATGTCGTGATCCGCAGGCTCGCGAACAGTCTCGAAGCCCAGGCGCCCGAGCACCTCGCGGTGGCGACCCAGATGGACGTCGTACTCGGCGTGAGACAACGCCCGTGTCCCGACGTTCTGCTCATCGACGCCGCCCTGGACCGCGAGCACGACCGCACCGCCTACGTTCCCGAGGAGGTCCACCTGGTCGTGGAGGTGGTCTCGCCCGAATCCGAGTTCCGCGACCGGGAGGTCAAACCCAGGCGCTACGCGGCCGCCGGCATCACCCACTTCTGGCGGGTCGAGGCTGAGAACGGCGTTCCCGCCGTGTACGTCTACGAGCTCGACTCCGCGACGCGTGCCTACGTTCCCACCGGCATCCACCGTGACAAGCTCTCGGTCCAGGTCCCCTTCCCCGCCACGATCGACCTGACCGCCCTGCTGGGCTGAGGAGAGGCTCCATCCGTCCGAGGCGGTAGCGTCGGGCGGTGTGGAGCTTGACTCGTTCCTGGAGCTGTTGACACCCCGAGGCCAGGAGGCCCTGGCCGCCGCCGGAGCCGCGGGAGACGACCCGGTCGCGGCGGTCACCCGGCTCAGGAAGACCTACGACGCCGACCTGACCTCCGCGGCGCTCACCCAGGCGGGGCTCAGACGCCGCGCCGTGGAGAAGTTCGGCGCCGACGCCGGGGTGATGTACTTCACGCCGAACGGCCTTGAGCAGTCGACCCGCCGCGAGGTGGCCGACCACCGCGCCCGGCGCGTCCCCCCGGGCTCCCGGGTCGCCGACGTCTGCTGCGGCATCGGCGGGGACACCCTGGCCCTGGCCAGGGCCGGATGCGTGGTCGAGGCGGTCGACGCCGACCCGCTCACCGCCGCGGTCGCCCAGGCCAACGCCGACGCGCTGGGGTTCGGCGACCGGGTCACGGTCCGTGCGGCCGACGCCGCCACGGTCGACCCGTCCGGCTTCGACGTCCTGTTCGCCGACCCCGCCCGCCGTACGGCCCGGGGCAGGACCTTCGATCCGATGGCCTACTCACCACCGTGGCCCCAGGTGCTGGAGATGGCGCGCCAGGCGAGGGCCGCGTGCCTGAAGGTCGCCCCGGGGATCGACTACGCGTTCATCCCGCCGGGGGCGGAGGCCGAGTGGGTCTCCCACCGGGGCGAGGTCAAGGAGGCCGCGATCTGGTGCGGCGCCCTGGCAGGAGAGGTCGAGCGCAGGGCCACGATGCTGCCGTCCGGCGCGACGCTGACCCCCGACCCCAAGCTCGGTACGGCCGGGCACGGCCCGGTCGGGCGCTACGTCCACGAGCCGGACG
This sequence comes from Streptosporangium sp. NPDC020145, assembly GCF_040631275.1. Lineage (NCBI taxonomy): Bacteria > Bacillati > Actinomycetota > Actinomycetes > Streptosporangiales > Streptosporangiaceae > Streptosporangium > Streptosporangium sp. NPDC020145. The sequence goes on from NZ_JBEXZT010000002.1 coordinate 549,877, forward strand.
GGGCGGCGATCAGGGCCCACCTCGTGGCGGAGGTCGCCGACGCGGTCGGCGGGCACCTGCTCGACCCGCGCATCGCCTACATCACGGGGAACGGGACGGAGCGGACGCCGTGGGCGGCGCGGTACGAGGTCCACGAGACTCTGCCGTTCTCGCTCAAACGGCTGAGGGCGGCGCTGCGTGAGCGTGGAGTGGGAAACGTAACGATCAAAAAGAGGGGCTCCGCGGTCGACGTCGATCGCCTCAGAAAGGACCTTCGCCTGACCGGGGGCGAATCCGCGGTCGTTATTCTCACCAGGATCGAGGAAAGGCCTTTCGCCCTGATATGCACCCCTTCCTGAACTGGCAAAACGGTACATCAAGCAATTAACCGGCGATCTGTCTTTTTTAAATTTGACACGGAGGACACATGTCTCAGGGGCTAGGGTTACTCACGCATGGATTTCCGGGGAAAACTCGGCCTACATTCCTCGGTAAATTAAAAACAAAGTCCTTAAAGAAACATTAAAACCCGCCGCGTGGCCGACCGTCGGTGGGGAAAGGGGTTTTCCGTGGATCGTTCCGGCCACACCCTGTTCCACGCGGACGAGCAGAGCCCGATCTTCGACCGGATGCGCGAACTGCTGGCGCACGCCGCCCAGGACCCCGTGCGCGAGCAGCTCCCGCAGGGGCCCGCGTACGAGCAGCGCCCCCAGAGCTCCGTCTACGAGCAGCTCCCCCCCGCGCCCATTTACGACCAGTGCCCCCAGACGCCGGTGTACGAGAAGCTCTCCCCCGCGCCCGTGTACGACCAGCGCCCCCAGGGCACCGGGCTCGACGAGATCCGTCAGCGCCTCGACGGCGTGGAGTGGCTGCTGCGGGAGGCCAGGGATCGGGAGAGCGGGCTGAACGGCACGCTCGAGTCCGTGACCGGCCGCCTCGACAAGGCCCTGACCCGCCCGCCCGCCTGGGTCCAGGGGCTCGCCCAGCACGTCGAGGCGGTCCGCGACCACGTGGACTCGGTCGGCGCACGGGTCGGCTTCCTGACCCGGGAGGTCAAGTCGGTCGGCGCGCAGATCGTCCCCCTGGACGGGCTGCCGCGCCTGTGGGCCGACCTCAGCGCCGTGAGCGAGAAGACCGACGAGGCGCTCACCCGGCTCCGGGTGCTCACCGGCAAGACCCAGGACAACGGCGAGACCACCGAGCGGCTCGGCCGTCTCCAGACGGGCATGGACGCGGCCGCGGGCCGGTTCACCCGGCTGGACAAGGGGCTGGGGGAGCTGGTCCGGCGTACGGGGTCCCTTGAGAAGGGCCTGCCCGAGCTGTCGGCGGGCTTCCAGGGGGTCGTCGCCGAGGCGACCCGCCGTCTGTCGGACGCCGTCGAGCAGGTGAGCGGCAAGATCGACATGATCATGGTCAGGCTCGACGGCCTGACCGAGGACGTCGGGGACTGCCTGAGCGACCTGGACAGGCGGCTGGCCGCGCTTGAGCGGCGGATGACGGAGACGAACGAGCGGCTCGGTGAGATCGCCGCCCGTCACGAGGCGCGGTTCGACGCCCTCGACGAGCGTCTGGACGACGTCGAGGGGCGGACCCTCAACAGGATCGAGGCCGTCGACGCCCGGCTGCGGACGCTCGACGGCCACACCGGGCGGCCGGAGGACGTGCAGGCGCACGTCACCGGGGCCGGGAAGCGGCTGAAGGGCCTGCTGCAGACCCGGGAGCAGCGGCGCCTCGACCCGTTCGAGGAGCGCGTCGCCCAGGCCCGCGCGGCTCTCGCCCCCCTGGGCGACACGCTGCGCGCCCAGCCGGGCCGCGAGCGGCTCACCGAGGCGCTGACCCGGGCCGTCGAGCCCGCCGGCGCAGGCCCGGCCGACAGGCTCGGCGCGCTTGAGGAGACCGTGCTGGTCCTCGCCGAGGCCCTGCTGTGCCGGCCCCACGGCAACGGGGACTGACGCTTTCAGCACATGGTGTCGCCCGGTAGGCAGGGGGAGGTGTCGCACGCCTCCTCACCGCACAGGTTGTTCCTGACCACCTTCAGCAGCAGGGTCAGCTCCCCCGCCTGCTCCGGGCTCAGGCCGCCGGTCATCCGGCGGTGGACCTCCGCCAGGACGCGTTCGACCTCGGGACGCAGGGCGTCGCCCTTCGGAGTGCTGCTGACGATGCTGACGCGGCGGTTGGCGGGACTGGGCGCGCGGCTGACGAAGCCGCTGCGTTCGAGGCGCTGGAGGGTCTTGGTCATCGTGGACATGTCGATGCCGATGAGCCTGGCGAGCACGTTCTGCGGCTGCGGGCCGTACTCCCAGAGCAGGGTCAGGGTGCGTTCCTGGCCCGGGTAGAGGTCGAGTTCGGCCAGGAGACCGGCCATGAGCGTGCGGTGCCCTCGGGCGGCCTGGATCATCAGGCAGTTCAGGCTGTCAGGGCTTTCCTCCCAGGCTTCGACCCCCGCCGGTTCCTCGTCAAGCCGTGGAAGCGTCATCTCGTCCTCCTGTTCGACTCCAGCCTACTCCCTTGCAAGTTGGTCGCCCAAGTTGTAGAACTAACTCTTGGCCGACCAAGTTGGTCGCCCAAGTTAGCCGACCATATTAGAATCCCGAAGGGATCAGCCATGCCGTTCTCCCCGTTCAGGCTCGGTGCCCTGGAACTGCCAAACCGCCTGGTCATGGCCCCCATGACCCGTTCACGTGCTTACGTGGACGGCATCCCCTCCACGCTGACCGCCCTGTACTACGCGCAGCGCGCCTCGGCCGGTCTGATCGTCTCCGAGGGGGTGCAGCCGAGCGCGGCGGGCAAGGGATACATGGACACGCCGGGTCTGCACACCGACCACCAGGTCGCCGGATGGCGTGAGGTGACCGACGCCGTCCACGCGGCGGGTGGCCGGATCTTCGCGCAGCTCATGCACGCGGGCCGGGTCGGCCACCCGGACAACACCGGTGCGATCCCCGTCGCCCCGTCGGCCGTACGGTCGAGCGGCCAGATCTTCACCCCGAACGGCCCGCAGGACACGCCGATCCCCGTCGAACTGACCACCGAGGAGGTCGAGGCGACCGTCGGCGACTTCGCCGACGCCGCCCGTCGCGCGATCGACGCCGGGTTCGACGGGGTCGAGCTGCACGGGGCGAACGGCTACCTCATCCACCAGTTCCTGTCGCAGAACGCCAACCTGCGTCAGGACCGCTTCGGCGGCTCCGTCGAGAACCGCATCCGCTTCGCCGTCGAGACCGCGCGGGCCGTCGCGGACGCGATCGGCGCGCACCGGGTCGGCATCAGGATCTCCCCCGCCACCGGCATCCACGACCTGGCCGAGGAGGACGCGAACGAGGTCTACCCGGCGCTGCTGGCCGAGCTGGCCGACATCGGCCTGGTCTACCTGCACCACCTGGCGGGCGGCTCGGCGGAGTTCGACGGGCGGGTCCGCGCGCTGTGGCCGAACGCGCTCATCGTCAACGACCCCGCGAGGAACGACCCCTCCGACTCCGTCGCCCACTGGCTCGCCCAGGGCGCCGACCTGGTCTCCCTGGGCAAGTCGTTCCTGGCCAACCCCGACCTGCCAGTGCGCCTGCGCCTCGGCGCGCCGCTGAACGAGCCCGACCTCTCCAAGGCCTTCGGCGGCGACCACACCGGCTACACCGACTACCCGGCGCTCGCCCTGCACCCGGCCTGACGGCCCTCCGTCACACGTGGACCGTGGTGATCGGCAGCGAGGAGTCTGCGGGGATGTCCAGCGGGGAGGGGGAGATCCCGGCCGCGACCAGGTCGGAGCCGAGCGTGGCCACCATCGCCCCGTTGTCGGTGCACAGGCCGGGCCGGGGGACGCGCAGCCGTACACCCGCGGCGTCGCAGCGCTCCTGGGCCAGGGCCCGCAGCCGGGAGTTGGCGGCCACGCCACCGCCGATCAGCAGGTCGCGCACGCCGTGCTCCCGGCAGGCCAGCAGGGCCTTGTGGGTCAGCACGTCGACCACGGCCTCCTGGAAGGAGGCGGCCACGTCCGGCACGTGGATCGTCTCACCGGCGCGCTCCCTGGCCTCGACCCAGCGGGCGACGGCGGTCTTCAGCCCGGAGAAGGAGAAGTCGAGTGTCCCGTCGTCGTGCTTGCCCCTGGGGAAGGCGATGGCCGTACCCGAGCCGCCGCCCGCCACCCGGTCGATGTGGGGACCTCCGGGGAAGGGCAGGCCGAGCACCCGGGCCACCTTGTCGAAGGCCTCTCCGGCGGCGTCGTCGACGGTCGAGCCCAGCGGGATGACCTCCTTGGCGACGTCGGGCACCAGCAGCAGCGAGGAGTGACCGCCGGAGACCAGCATCGCGATGCAGGGCTTGGGCAGGGCGCCGTGTTCGAGCTGGTCGACCGCCACGTGGGCGGCCAGGTGGTTCACGCCGTACAGGGGCACGCCAAGTCCGAGCGAGTAGGCCTTGGCGGCGGCGACGCCGACGAGCAGGGCGCCCGCCAGGCCCGGGCCCGCGGTCACCGCGATCGCGTCGATGTCGGTCAGACGCAGACCCGCCTGGTCGAGGGCGCGCTCGATGGTCGGGGTCATCGCCTCAAGGTGGGCCCGTGAGGCGACCTCGGGCACGACGCCGCCGAACCGGGCGTGCTGCTCGACGCTTGAGGCGATCGTGTTGGCCAGCAGGGTGTGCCCCCTGACGATGCCGATCCCGGTCTCGTCGCAGGAGGTCTCGATGCCCAGCACCAGGGGTTCGTCACGCATTGAGGTCCTTCTTCATCATGATCGCGTCGGTGCCGTCCTCGTAGTAGCGGCGGCGCAGGCCGATCCGCTCGAATCCGAACCTCTCGTAGACGGCCTGGGCGCCGGAGTTGTCCGCGCGCACCTCAAGGAAGACCGACGTGGCGCCACGCCGTACGGCCTCGGTGAGCAGCTCGGTCAGCATGGCCCCGCCGATCCCGGCCCGGCGGTGGCCCTCGGAGACGGCGATGGTCTGCACGTCCGCCTGGTCCCCCGCCGCGTAGAGCCCGGCGTAGCCGACGATCTCCTCGCCGACGACGGCGACCACGTAGTGCCTGGTCCTGGGCTGGTCGTCCAGCTCGCCGCGGAGCATGCCCTCGCTCCAGGCGTCCAGTGGGAAGGTCTCCCGCTCGACCTTCATCACCTCGGGCAGGTCGTCGTGGGTCATCGGGCGCAGGACCACGCTCACGCGGAGACCCTCTTCGGCGGCGCGGGCACCTGGGCGTCGGGACGGCGCAGGTAGATCGGCCTGGGCAGGCTCAGCACGGGGTGCGTGCCGCTCTCCACGACCTCCGCGACGTCGGGCCGGCCGAGCTGTTCGGCGGCCAGCGCCGCCATCGCCCCGGCGAAGGGGTACTCGGGCGCGTCGAGCAGCCGGGAGGCGCCGACGACCTCGACGTACATCCGCGCGCCCGCGCCGACGAGCGGCAGGTCCGCGGGCAGGTCCTGGGGTTTGTCCACGGCGGGGCCGGACAGACGGGTCCGCCGGTCCTCGTAGTGACCCCAGAAGACCTCCTTGCGGCGGGCGTCCGTGGCCACGAGGAAGGGCTCTTCGAGCCCGCTGCCGTAGGCCACGGCGTCGAGCGTGCACAGGCCGTAGGCGGGCACGCCCAGCGAGGTCGCCAGGGCCTGGGCGGTGACCAGGCCGACCCGCAGCCCGGTGTAGGGACCGGGGCCGGAGCCCGCGACGACGGCCGTGACGTCGGCGAGGACGACACCGGCCTCCCGCAGGACCGTCTCGATCGTGGGAACGAGCAGCTCGCCGTGCCGACGGGCGTCAACCGTCGTCGACTCGGCCAGGACCCTCTCGCCGTCGTGCAGCGCTGCGGTGACGGCGGGGGTCGCGGTATCAAAGGCCAGGACCAGCACGAACAGTTAGCCTAGTCCGTCTCGGATCGGGTCAGGTCCTCGCTTCGACGAGCGCGCGTCGATCCGCGCGTCGGCCTGGCCGGCCGCTCCGTCCCGGATCAGGTCTTCGCCTTGACGAGGGTGGCGTAGACGATGACGTTGTCGCGGTACTCGTGCTTGTCCCAGTCGAAGGTGCCGCCGCAGGTGATGAGCCTCAGGCCGTCCTCCAGATAGACCTTGTCCGCGGGGAAACGGTCCTTGCTGGTCTGCTCGATGGAGTCCACACGGTACTGGGCGACCTTGCCGTCGCTGCGCACGACCTTGATCGCCTGCCCGGCCCGCATCTGCTTGAGCTTGTAGAAGACGGCCGGGTCGGTCTTGGTGTCGACGTGCCCGAGGATCACCGCCGAACCGGGGTCGCCGGGGACGGCGCTCTCCTTGAGCCATCCGGCCTCGTCCGGCCTGTCGAACGGCGGCAGGTCGATCTGGCCGTCCGTGACGCCGAGTTTCATCAGGGGCGCCTCGATGCCCAGCGAGGGGATGTCGAGGCGCTTGGGCACGACCGCGGCGCGGGCGGGGGTCTCGTCCCGGTCGCCCCTGTTGATCGCGACCATGACGAAACCGGTGACGAGCCCGGCGACGACGATCCGGGTCCAGCGGGAGGAGGCCATCGGTTACCGCTACGAGCGGCGACGCCGTACGACGAGGTAGCCCGCTCCGCCGGCCAGGGCGACGGCGAGCAGGGCCCCGGTCGTGCCGAGCGGCATGCCCGAGCCGTCGTTCGGACCGCCCGCGGCGGTGCCTCCGCCGCCGGTCGCCGGGCCGTGGGTCGAGATGATCGTGCGGGTCGGCTTCGGGCGCGAGGTCGGCTTCGAGCTCGACTCTCCGTCGGAGACGATCCTCAGGCTGGCCTTGCCGGTGTCGTTGGTGCCCTCGCACCGGGTGTTGACGTCGTAGACACCCGTCTTGGCGCCGTCGGCGACGGTGGCCTGGCCGCGGACCCAGGGGCGCGCGGCGGGCGTGCCGGTCGCGGAGGCGGAGGGGCTCGGAGTCGCCAGGATCGGCTCAAGGGTGATCGCGGCGCTGAAGACCTCGGCGGAGGCGGTTCCCCGGTGTTCCGGGCCGCCCTCGGGGATGGGGCAGTTGGCCAGCACCCACACCTTCTGCCCGGCCTTGGCGCGGGCGGGCTGGAGCTGGACCTCGATGTCCTGCCTGCTGATCGTGGTCCGATCCGCCACGGGTGAGGTGTTCCCGTTCGTGCCCTCCGTGGTGGGCTGGGCCGAGCATCCGGCCACTCCGAAGAGGGCGGCAGCCCCCAGAACCGCGACACGCTTCACCCTTGGCACCCGTCGCACTCCACTTCGCAGTCCGGCCGACGACCCTGGCTCGGCTTAACTTCCCGCCTGATCCCCATTAAACATGGACATAACCGCATGGTCGATCTTCGGTCCCGATCATCTATCCCAAGTGGGATGTGATGCCAGAGTGCCAGGATTCCCGGGCCTACGGGGGTGAATCAGACAACGCCCTCCCAGCGGGCGCCGACGCCGCGCAGCCGTACGGTCCGTTCCTCGGTCTCGCCCGCGGCCTCGGCGCGCTCGACGCTGATCTCAAGGCGGTCCTCGGTCAGTCCCTCGACCAGGCCCTCACCCCACTCGACGACCGTCACCGAGTCTTCGAGGGAGGCGTCCAGGTCGAGGTCGTCGACCTCTAGGTTCCCGCCGAGACGGTAGGCGTCGGCGTGCACCAGCGCGGGGCCGCCGGACAGCGAGGGGTGGACCCTGGCGATGACGAAGGTCGGGGAGGTGATCGGCCCGCGCACCTTCAGCCCCTCCGCGATCCCCTGGACCAGGGTCGTCTTGCCCGCGCCCAGCGGCCCGGACAGCACCGCGAGGTCTCCCGCGCGCAACAGCCCGGCCAGTTCGACGCCCAGCTCGCGCATCTCCTCCGCGGTCGCCACGACTCTCACCGGTTCGTCTCCTCTGTGTCCGCGGGCTCCGTGCCCCCTGGTTCGGCCGCCGCCCGCTTGAGCAGGTCGCGCAGCGCGTCGTTGACGACGGTAGGCCGTTCGAGCTGGATCAGGTGCGAGGTTCCGGGAACCTCGGTGAGCTGGGCCCGTGGCAGCGCGGCGGCGATGGCCCTGCTGTGCTCGATCGGCGTCAGCCAGTCCTTGTCCCCCACGATGATGGAGGTCGGCACGTCGTCCAGGACGCCGAGCGCGCCCAGTTTGTCGTGCGACATCAGCGCGGGGTAGAAGTCGGCGATCACCTCGAACGGCGTCGAGCGGATCATCGACTCGGCGAAGTCGACCACCGTCGGGCTGACGTTCTTCGGGTCGCCGAAGCCCAGGTGACGCAACAGCAGGAAGGCCACGTCGTTGCCCGCCTGCCTCCCCTTGTCGACCAGCGCGCCGCCCCTGCCGAGCAGGGCGACCGTGCCGGGGGTGACCCTGTGCACCGCCCTCGACAGCAGCGCGGGAAGCCCCAGGGAGATCTCGGCCAGCTTGCCCGCCGAGGTGGAGATCAGCGCGACACCCCTGACCTTGTCTCCGAACAGGTCGGGGTGGCGTTCTGCGAGCGCCATGACGGTCATCCCGCCCATGGAGTGGCCGACCAGGACGCACGGGCCGGGCACCAGCTCCTCGATCACCTCGGCCAGGTCGTCGCCGAGCCGGTCGATCGTGCACCCCTCGGCGCCCGCGTGCGGCGAGCGCCCGTGCGCGCGCTGGTCCCACAGGACCAGACGGTGGGAGTCGCGCAGGTCACGCCGCTGGTAGTGCCAGGAGTCCAGGTTGAGCGTGTAGCCATGGCAGAGCACCACGGTGAGCGGGGAGTCCTCGACGCCGTCCACCTCGGCGTAGAGGCCGACGCCGTCGGAGGTGGTGACCTTGACCGGCTCACCGCGCAGCTCGCCGAGGGGCTCGCTCATCTCCAGGTCGGGGCGGAGCCTGATGCGCCCGACCGCGTACCGCTTGGCGAGGGCCGCGGCGGCCACCCCGGCGGACGCGGCGCCGACGACGGCTCCCGCGATGCCGACCCTGCGCCGTGCGGTGTTGCTCATGCGACCCCCAGCCGTGCCTTTCAGTGGTAAACGCGCGGAACCCGCGATCCGATCCTGGTCACGATCTCATGTGTGATCGTGCCAAGGGAATCCGCCCACTCCTGCAGGGTCGGCTCGCCCAGCGACCCGTCACCGAAGACGATGACCTCGTCGCCCTCGGTCAGCGGGTCGTCCCCGACGTCGATGACGAACTGGTCCATGCAGACCCGCCCGGCGACCCGGTGCCGCCTGCCGCCCGCGAACACCTCCGCGAGGTTGCCCGCGTGCCGCATGATGCCGTCGGCGTAGCCGAGGGGGACCAGGCCGAGCGTGGTCTCGCGCCCGGTGAGGTAGGTGTGGCCGTAGGAGACCCCGGCGCCCGCGGGTACCCGCTTGGCCATCGCGATCCGCGCGACCAGGGTCATCGCGGGCCGCAGCCCGAAGTCGCCCATCTCGGGGATGGGGCTCAGCCCGAAGACCGCCAGGCCGGGGCGGACCATGTCGTAACGCGCCCTGGGCAGCGTCAGCACCGCCGCGGAGTTGGCCAGGTGCCGGATCACGTGCGAGCCGCCGATGCCCGCCCGCTTCGCGACCGCCACGGCGTCGTCGAAGGCGTCAAGCTGGATGTCGATGGACGGATGGCCGGGCATGTCGGCGCAGGCGAGGTGCGACCAGAGTCCGACGACCTCGACGGTGCCCTCGACCTGTCGTTTCATGGCACGCTCCACGAGCGTCGGCCACTCGGCGCCGGACGCGCCGCCCCTGCGGATGCCGGTGTCCACCTTCAGGTGCACCCTGGCCGTCCTGCCCGTACGGCCCGCGGCCTCGGCGATGGCGTCCACCAGCCACACGGCGCCCGCCGACAGGTCGATCCCCTGGACGATCGCCTCCTCAAGGGGCTCGCCCGGCGGGATGATCCACGCCATGACCGGCGCCGTGATCCCCTCGGCCCGCAGTGCCAGCGCCTCACGGATGTAGGCGGTGCCGAGGCGGGTCGCGCCCCCCGCGAGACTGGCCCTGGCGGAGGCGGCGAGGCCGTGGCCGTAACCGTCGGACTTGACCACGGCCATGGTCTCCGCACCCTGAGAGCGCTCCCTCAGCAAGGCCACGTTTTCCCTGATGGCGGAGAGGTTCACCCTCGCCTCGGCAGGGGTCATCGGCATGCTCATTCCCCCAGTCTCCCAGGTCAGCGGTCTAACCTATGCCAAAGGCACCTCTTTTGGGACGTTTCCGGCGACGCATCATCGCCCCGGCAGGGGGCCGGGACGAGGTGTTCACCTGCCCTCCCGACCCTGTCCGAAACCCCCGCCTATCTCGACCGGAAACCGGGTTCGAGGAGAGACCGCAGCACGCCCTGGACGGCCTCAAGAACGTCCCAGGCCGACAGGGGGCCGTCCGCGCCCGCCAGGCCGTGCAGATGGGCGGCGCACGAGGCCGCGTCGTAGGGGTCGAGTCCGGCGGCCAGCAGCGTCCCCGCGATCCCGGCGAGCACGTCCCCGGTGCCCGCGGTCGCCAGCCACGGACTGCCGGTGAGGTTCACCCTGACCGGCAGGCCGTCCCGCGCCACGAGCGTGGTCGAGCCCTTGAGCAGCACGGTCACACCCAGCTCCGCCACCGCCCGCCGTACGTGGTCCAGGGGGTCGGCCTCGATCCGCTCCCTGGGCACGCCGAGCAGCCGCGACAGCTCCCCCGCGTGTGGGGTGACCAGCACCGGGGCCGTACGGCGCAGCAGCGACCTGTCCTGGGCGACCAGCGTCAGCGCGTCGGCGTCAACGAGCACGGGCACCTCGCTCGCCAGCACGGCGCGGACGACCTCCAGCGACTCCGGTCCCGCCCCGAGGCCGGGACCGAGCACCCACGCCTGCACCCGGCCGACCTCGCCGATCCCCTGCCCCGGCTTCAGCTCTGTGATCACCGCCTCCGGCCAGCGGGCGCGCACCTGCGCCACCGGCTCGGCGACCCCGGCGTAGCGGACCATGCCCGCTCCCGACCTGACGGCCCCGCCGACGGCCAGCACCGCGGCCCCGGTGTAGCCGTGGCTCCCCGCCGCGACGCCGACCACCCCCCTGCGGTACTTGTCGGAGGTGGCGTCCGGTCTGGGCAGCAGCGCGGCCACGTCGGCCCCGGTCAGCGCGGTCACCTCGGGCTCCGGTGTGTACGGCCCGAGCCCGATGTCGACGAACTCCACCCGTCCCACGTGACGCGCCCCCGGGCTGACGAGCAGCCCGGGCTTGTAGGTGCCGAAGGTGACCGTGACGTCCGCCTCGACCGCCTCCCCCTCGACCCGCCCCGTGGTGGCGTCGACCCCGCTCGGCACATCGACGGCGACGACCAGGGGCCCGGCGGCCCTCCCGGCGGCCTCCCCGGTCAGCGCGGCCAGCGTCGAGTACGGCTCACGAAGCGCCCCCGCGCCGCCGATGCCGAGCAGGCCGTCCATGACCAGGTCGGCCGCCCCAAGCAGCGCGCGCGCCCGCTCCCGCCACCCGTCCTGGGCCGCCCTGATGTCGAGGACGCGTCCCCCTGCGCGGCGCAGGGCCGCCAGACCGGCCTCGTGGACCCGGGTCCCGGCCAGGACCGCCTCGACCCTGGCCCCCCTGGCCGCCAGGCGGGCCCCGGCGAACAGGGCGTCGCCCCCGTTGTCCCCCGAGCCGACCAGCAGCACGACCCGCGAGCCGTACACGCCGCCGAGCAGCGCCGCACAGGTCACGGCGAGGCCGGTCGCGGCCCGGTCCATGAGCGTGCCGTGGGGCAGCTTCGCCATCAGGGCCGCCTCGGCCGTCCTGACCTGATCGGAGGTGTGAGCGCTGAGCATGATCCGACGGTATCCCGTCCGGCCCGCGCCACACCGTGAGGCCGTACGGTCAGCCCTCGGCGATCACGTAGGCGACGGCCACGCCCCCGTCGTGCGTCAGCGACACGTGCCACCGGACGACGCCCAGGGCCACGGCGACCTCGGCGACCGCGCCGTGGACGCGCAGCTCCGGCCTGCCGTACGCGCCGGAGAGCACCTCGGCGTCGAGGTGGCTCAGCCCCGGAGGGGCGCCGAGGGCCTTGGCGACGGCCTCCTTGGCCGCGAACCGCGCCGCCAGGGACCGTACGGCCAGCCCGCGCTCGGCCTCGGTGAACAACCTGGCCCGCAGGGAGGGCGTCCTTTCGAGCGACGCCGCGAACCGCGCGACGTCCACGACGTCGACCCCGATGCCTACGATCACGGTTCCAGGCTAGGGTCTGTCCCCGGTACCCACTTTCCCGCCCCGGCAATCCATGGATGTTGTCCACAGGTTGTGGACACATCCTCCATGGCCAGATATGTCGGTCTCCGCTTCTAAGGTGATCACATGCTCTCGCTGGCCGTCGTGGCCGTCCTGATGGCCTTCGCGGCCCGTTACTGGTCGGGTCCGGTCCATCCGCAGCGGATCACGGCGTTCGCCAGGCGCCACGCGCTGGCGATCACCCCCGGCGCCGAACCGGTCGTCCGGCACTACCTGCGGACCACCCGCGTGTGGCGGGCCCCGGGGCTGGTCGCGGGGCTCTTCCTCACGATGCCCATGATTCCCTTCATCGATCTGGGCCTGCCGTTCGGGATGTCGATCGACCCGTTCAGCGGCTGGTTCCTCGGGGTGCTCGGGGCCGAGCTGGCGATCGGCTCCAGACGGGACCCGGGGCCGGTCGCGGCCGTCACCGCCCCGCCCCGGCTGCTGTCCCCCCAGGCCCGCGCCTTCCTGTACGGCGGCGCCGCACTGAGCGCGGCGAGCCTGCTGATCGGGATCGGCGTCGCCCTCACGGGAGCCCCCTCCCCCGCCCTGCCCTGGACGGGGGTCGGCGCCGCCGTCACGGGTGGAACGCTGCTCCTGGTCCGCTCCCTGCGGCTGCGCCCGATCCCGGCGGCCCCGGCCGACGTGGTCGCGGCCGTGCTCGCCACCCGGTCCCGGTCGGCCCACACGCTGGCCACGGGCAACGCGGTCTTCGCCTACGCCTGGGGCCTGGTCGACGTCCCCATGACCGCCTGGGGCGACCTGCCGGTGGGCGTCGTGGGCCTGCCCCTGGTGGTCGGCGCCTTCCTCACGGGCACCCGGCAGTGGGCGATCACCGTGGGGCCCCCGGCTACTCGACCGTGACGGACTTGGCCAGGTTGCGGGGCTGGTCCACGTCATGACCCTTGGCCGTGGCCAGCTCGCAGGCGAAGACCTGCAACGGCACGGTGGCCACCAGCGGCTGCAGCAGGGTCGGCACCGCCGGGACACGGATCAGCGTGTCGGCGTACGGCTCGACCGAGATGTCGCCCTCCTCGGCGACGACGATGGTCTTGGCCCCCCTGGCCCTGATCTCCTGGATGTTGGAGACGATCTTCTCGTGGGTCACCCGCTGACCGGACGGCGAGGGCACCACGACCACGACGGGCAGCCCCCGCTCGATCAGCGCGATCGGCCCGTGCTTGAGCTCTCCGGCCGCGAAGCCCTCGGCGTGCATGTAGGCGAGTTCCTTGAGCTTCAGCGCCCCCTCAAGGGCGACGGGGAAGCCGACGTGACGGCCCAGGAAGAGCACGCAGCGCTCGTCGGCCAGGGAACGGGCCAGCTCCCTGACCGGCTCCATCGTGGAGAGCACCTCCTCGACCCGCGCGGGCATCTCCCACAGCCTCGCGACGATCTGGGAGATCTCGTCGCCGAACTTGGTCCCCCTGACCTGGGCGAGGTAGAGCGCGACCAGGTAGCAGGCCACGAGCTGGGTGAGGAAGGCCTTGGTCGAGGCGACGGCGATCTCCGGGCCCGCGTGGGTGTAGAGGACGGCGTCCGCCTCACGCGGGATCGTGGACCCGTTCACGTTGCAGATGGCCAGCACCCGGGAGCGCTGCTCGCGGGCGTGCCGTACGGCCATCAGGCTGTCCATCGTCTCCCCGGACTGGCTGATCACGATGATCAGCGTGTCGCGGGTGAGGATCGGGTCGCGGTATCTGAACTCACTGGCCAGCTCGACCTCGCACGGGATGCCCGCCCAGTGTTCGATGGCATATTTCGCGATAAGTCCGGCGTGGTAGGAGGTGCCGCACGCGATCACGATGATCTTGTTGATCTCCCGCAGTTCCTCGGCGGACAGCCGTACCTCGTCCAGCGTCAGCAGCCCGTCCACATCGATCCTGCCCAGCAGCGTGTTCGCGACCGCCCGGGGCTGCTCGGCGATCTCCTTCAGCATGAAGTGGTCGTAGCCGCCCTTCTCCGCCGCCGAGGCGTCCCAGTTCACGTGGTAGTCCCGCGTCGGGACGGGACGGCCCTCGAAGTCGGTGACCGTGATCTCGTTGGCGCGCAGCCGTACCACCTGGTCCTGGCCGAGCTCGATCGCCTCCCGGGTGTGGGCGATGAAGGCCGCCACATCGGAGCCGATGAAGTTCTCCCCCTCACCGCGCCCGACGACCAGCGGTGAGTTGCGGCGGGCGCCGACCACCGTGTCCGGCTCGTCGACCGAGACGGCCAGCAGCGTGAAGGCCCCCTCAAGACGCCGGCAGGTACGGCGCATCGCCTCGGCCAGCCCCAGGTCGGCGAACTCCTCCAGCATGTGCGCGACCACCTCGGTGTCGGTCTCCGAGTCGATCTTGTGGCCGTTGTCCTCAAGCTCGGCCCGCAGCTCGGCGAAGTTCTCGACGATGCCGTTGTGGATGACCGCGATCCGCTCGTGGCAGTCGGTGTGCGGGTGGGCGTTGCGATCGGTCGGCGCGCCGTGGGTGGCCCACCTGGTGTGCCCGATCCCGGTCGTCACCGGCGGCACCGGGTACCCCGCCAGGCTGGAGCGCAGGTTGGCCAGCTTGCCCGCCCGCTTCTCGACGGTGAGCTCCCCGTCGGTCCCGACGAGGGCGATCCCCGAGGAGTCGTATCCCCGGTACTCCAACCGCCCCAGCCCCTCGACGACCACGTCGACGGCCCGCCGCCCGCCGACGTACCCCACGATTCCGCACATGGGATCCCCCTTTCGTCCGAACGAGATAGGGAGAACGTGCCCGCAGGCTCGGGATTCCCGCCCGGTATCGGGCAAAGCCGTCCCCACCGAAAGGCACTTTTGACCGATCAGTAGGCTTCGGAGCTATGGCCAACGGGTTGGACGGCACGCCGTATGTGGAGCTGAGCCGCAAGCAGTGGGGCGAGCTCCGCAAGAACACGCCGCTGACGCTCACCGAGGAGGAGCTCGCGGAGCTGCGCGGCGTCGACGACCCGATCGACCTGGCCGAGGTCACCGACATCTACCTGCCGCTCACCCGGCTGCTCAACCTCCACTTCACCGGGGCCAGGCAGCGCGGCGCGGCGGTCAGCACCTTCCTCGGCGCCGGGCAGCGGCCCTCGCCGTACATCCTGGGCATCGCGGGCAGTGTCGCGGTCGGCAAGTCGACCACCGCCAGGCTGCTGCACACCCTGCTGGCCCGCTGGCCCGAGCACCCCAGGGTCGACCTGGTCACCACCGACAGCTTCCTGTACCCGAACACGGTGCTCACCGAGCGGGACATCATGCACAGGAAGGGCTTCCCCGAGAGCTACGACCGGCGGGCCCTGGTGCGCTTCGTCGCCGACGTCAAGGCCGGTCTGCCCGAGGTCAGCGCCCCGGTCTACAGCCACCTTGAGTACGACATCGTCCCCGGCGCGGTGCAGACCGTGCGCAGGCCGGACATCCTCATCGTCGAGGGTCTCAACGTCCTGCAACCGGCCCCTCCGACGGCGCTGGCCGTCAACGACTACTTCGACTTCTCCATCTACGTGGACGCCAAGGTCGAGCACATCCGTGACTGGTACGTCGACCGCTTCCACAAGCTGCGCCGTACGGCCTTCGAGGACCCCAAGTCCTACTTCAGGCACCTGGCCGAGCTGTCCGAGGAGGAGGCGACCGCCTTCGCCAAGGACATCTGGCGCGACATCAACGAACGCAACCTGGTCGAGAACATCGCCCCCACCAGAGGCCGCGCGGGCCTGGTCCTCTACAAGGGCCCCAACCACTCCGTCCGCCGCGTACGGCTACGCCGCATCTGACACCGGAGAGCCTGACCCTGTGAGCTTCGGGAATTTCGCCCGCAGGGTGCGTGACACCACCCTGCCCTACCGTTGGCGCGTGTCGGCGCTCCGTTCCTGCGTGCAGCTGTACCGGCCCCTCGGCTTCAACGCGACGCTGAGCTTCCTCGAATCACGGGCCGGGAGGTTCCAGCGCGACGAGGTGGCGCTGCTTCGTGCCCTCGGCCTCATCGAGGCCAGCCGCGCCGCCTGGCATGCCGAAATCCACGCCTACGCGGCGAGGCGCCACAGGGCCAAGCGGCAGGGCCGGCGATCTCCGGGTGCGGGGGACCCGAATCCCCACTTCCAGGCTCGTTGGTACTGGTACGGCGCTCCCCGGGAGGCCGCGCTGCACGCGTTGTGGTTCTGGCACCGACGAAACCTGCCTCTCCTGACGTCCTCCACCGACCCGGTCCTCCTGGAGGTCGGCAGGTACGTCAGCGAGTGCCTGGACTCCGGCGCCGTGCTCACGACGGAGCGGTGCGAGCTCCTGGGAACCCGGCTGAGCGAGCTTGAGCGCGATCCGCGGTCATGGGACCTCCTGCCGGTCATCCGGCATGTCGAGGTGGCCACCGGTCTGCGGCCGCGGGCGAGCCGACCGGCAAGTCGGACCTGACGCCGGAGAACGTCACTCCTGGCCCGTCAGGTGGTTCTCCCAGGCCCAGGCCAGGATCCCCACCCGGTTGCGTACGCCCAGTTTGGTCTGGACGCCTGACACGTGTCCCTTGACGGTGCTCAGCGCGATGAACAGTTCGTCGGCGATCTCCTGGTTGGTGCGCCCCCTGGCGATCGCCCGCACGACCTCGACCTCCCGCGCGGTCAGGGAGTGCGCCGGAGACGCCCCGGGCGTGATCCGGACGCCCCGGGTGGCGAGGTGACGCAGCAGCCGCAGTGTGATCGACGGTGAGATGAGCGCGTCCCCGGCGTACGCGGCCCGCACCGCCTCGACCAGCAGGGACGGACCGGCGTCCTTCAGCACGAACCCCGCCGCGCCGCAGCGCAACGCGCCGTGGACGTACTCGTCCAGGTCGAACGTGGTGACCATGACCACCCTGGGCGGGGCCTCGGCCAGGGCGCGGGCCACCTCGATCCCGTCGAGGCGGGGCATCTGGACGTCCACCAGGCACACGTCAGGGCGCGTCCTGCGGGCCCGCTCGATCGCCTCGACGCCGTCGCCCGCCTCGGCGACCACGGTGATGTCGGGCTGGTCCTCAAGGATGATCCGCAGACTGGCCCGGATCATCGGCTGGTCGTCGGCCAGCAGCACCCGGATGGTCATGGACGCCCTTCTGAGAGAGCCGGCTCCAGGAGCGCAGCCGACCTCGGGAACGCGAGCCGCTTCGAGAGCGCGGCCGGCCTCGGGAACGCGGGCGGCTTCGAGGGCGCGGGTGACGTCATCGGCGTCCACCCGTGGGAACGGTGGCACGGACGGACCAGCCCGGCCCCGGGCGGGGACCCACGGTCAGGGTGCCGCCGACGGCTTCGAGTCGTTCGCGCATCCCGATGAGGCCGTACCCGGCACGACGAAGGCGGGCGGGCGCCCGTGAGGCGTCGTCCGTGACCTCGACGGTGACGACGGCGTCCGCCTGGGTGATGTCGACGGCGACCGTGCCCGCGTGCCGGGCGTGCCGGGCGACGTTGGTCAGCGACTCCCGTACGACCCGGTACACGGTGCCGCTCACCTCGGGCGGCCAGCCGGACGGCTCGGCCTCCAGCCGCAGACGCACCCGGCCCTTGAGGCCCTCGAAGCCCTCGACCAGTTCGTCGAGCCGTTCGTGGCCGACGGGAGCGCCGTCGCGCAGGAGGCCGACCACGCGGCGGGTCGCCGCCAGGGCCTCGGAACCCGCGGTCTCGATGTCGGCGAGGGAGCCATCCGTCCTCTCCGGGTGCTTACGGGTGACGAGCCGGGCCGCCTGAGCCTGGAGCACGATGCCGGCGATGTGGTGGGCGGCGACGTCGTGCAGCTCCCTGGCCAGCTCAAGGCGCTCGGCACGCCGTATCCGCTCGACGACGGCACGGCGGCGGACGGCGAGCAGCCGGAAGGTCAGGCCGGTCGCCAGGCCGGTGAACCAGACCAGGCCACCCAGCACCGGTACGGCCGAGCCGGGATGGGCCAGGAGACCGCCCGCCACCACGGCCAGGCCCCCGACGGCGACGCCGCAGGCCGTACGGACGGGGAGCGTCCTGACCGCGGAGCCGGCGAGCACCGCCAGACCGAGGGAGGCGGCGGGACCGGGTTCCGCCGGCAGGTGGACGAGCCCGCTGACGAGGACGGCGAGCGCCGCCACGGCCAGGCCCGCGACGGCGGTCCTGAGCGGGTCGCGGCGGCGGGCCAGGGCGAGCGCGCCCACCGACGCGCCGGTGACCGCGTCCAACGGCCAGTGCCCCGCGCCCCAGCTGTCGGCGATCCGGTACGCCTGGAAGGCGACGGCCGCCGCGAACACGATGCCGAACACAGTGCCGAACACAGTGCCGAGCCCGGCGCCGGCCAACGTCCTGAGCCGATCGGGTGCCTGCACGGTGTCCAAGGCTAGGAGAGGGGGTCACCTGGCCGGTACCGGCCGAAAGTACCGTTCCGGCCCTGCTTTGCGCCGATGTGAGAGGCGGGTCGTGGTCCGCAGGATGAGGCCCCATGTCATATGAACTCCGTCAGCGACGTCCGCGGATCGCGGCGCTGGACGTGATCCGCGGATTCGCGCTGTGCGGGATCCTGCTGGCCAACGTCCAGCCGATCGCCAACGCGGGCAGAACGGTCATCCTGGAGGGACAGGCGAGTCCCACGGACCTCTGGCTGGGTCTGTTCGTCGAGCAGCGCTTCTATCCGATCTTCTCGCTGCTGTTCGGCGTCGGGTTCTCGCTGCTGCTGAACTCGGCCGGGGAGCGAACCGCCCGGCCCCGGCTCCTGCTGACGCGCAGGTTGCTGGCCCTGCTCGCCATGGGGGTGGCGCACCATCTGCTCCTCTGGGAGGGCGACATCCTGGCCGTCTACGCCCTCGTCGGACTGGTGGTGCTGCTGCCCTCGACCTGGTTGCCCCGGTGGGCGGTGGCGGGGCTCGCGGCCGTACTCCTCACGGGCGCGCTGGCCCTGGCCGGTGGGCCGTTCTCGCTGGTGCCGGGACTCTTCCTGCTGGGTTCCGCGCTGACCCGGTACGGGGTGACCGACCGGATCGAGCGCTCGACCCGGGTCCCCGCGGCGCTCGGCCTCCTCCTGGCCGTGCTCGCGGTGCCCGTGGTGTGGCTGCAGGTCAGGGAGGTACGGTTCACCCTCACCCTGGCGCTGGCGGGTCTGCTGATCGCGGGCGTGTACGTCTGCGGGACGCTCGTGCTGCTCAGGACGCCGCTGCGGGCCGTACTGGAGAGCGTCTTCGCGCCGCTGGGACGGATGGCGCTGACCAACTACCTGACCGCCACCGTGCTCGTCCTGGCGGCCACCCGTCTGGTTGGCGGGGTTCCGCAGGAGTGGTCGACGGCCACGGTCCTGGCGATCGCGGGCGTCATCATCGCCGTCCAGTGGGTGTGGTCGGCGCTCTGGCTCAGCCACTACCGCCAGGGACCGGTCGAGTGGCTGTGGCGATGGATCACCTGGACCCGCCGTCCCGCCCTACGCGCCTCGTGACCACGGTGCCGAGAGGGTGCGCGGCGCCCGCACTAGGGTTGCCCCGTGCTGCATTTGCGCGTGATCAGTCCCCCTGGACACACCGAGGACGTGCTCGGGCTGCTCGACGACGCCGTCGGGGTGACCAACCTCGTCGTGCTGCCCGGTGTGGCCCGTTCCCCCAGGGGCGACCTGGTCCAGTTCGACGTCGCCAGGGAGGCCGCCAACGAGGTGATCGAACACCTCCAGCACCTCGGCCTGCGCGCGGAGGGCTCGATCTCCGCCGAGCAGATCGACCTGTCCATCTCCGAGGCGGCCGACCGCGCCGAACAGGAGGCCCCCGGCGAGAGCGACGACGCCGTGATCTGGTCGGAGCTCGCCACCCGGGTCGCCGCCGAGTCCAGGATCACCTGGGCCTTCCTCGCCTTCCTCGCGATCGCCACCCAACTCGCGGGCATCGGCGTCGTCACCGACTCACCGATCCTCATCGTCGGCGCGATGGTCCTCGGTCCCGAGTTCGGCGCCGTCGCCGCCATCTGCTTCGGCCTGCTGCGCCGTGACGGACGGCTGATCGCCGGAGCCCTGCGCGCGCTGGCCGTCGGCTTCGCCTTCGCCATCGCGGTCACCCTCGCCTGCGCCCTGGTCTCCCGGGGACTCGGCTGGATCGGGCCGTCCAGCCTCAGCCGGCACGACGAGATCGAGTTCATCGTCAAACCCGACCGGTGGTCGTTCATCGTGGCGCTGCTGGCGGGCGCGGCCGGGGTGCTCTCGGTCACCGCGGGCAAGTCGTCCGCCCTGGTCGGCGTCTTCATCTCGGTCACCACCGTCCCGGCCGCCGGATACTTCGCGGTCGCCGCCTCCCTGGCCCGCTGGGACGACATGACCGCCTCCGTCATCCAGCTCGCGGTGAACATCGCGGGCATGATCATCGCCGGTACGGCCACGCTCCTCGCCCAGCGGGCCTACTGGGCGAGGTTCGGAGTACGGCTGCCCGCACGGCCCCGCCGGGGGACACCCTGGGAAAAGCCCTGAGAGACAGACGTCCCGACCGAACTTTCGGACGATGCGCCACTCGTCCGTGTGGGTGAGGAATTACCCCCATCCGCTAGGTAGGGTCCGAGCATGACCATCCTCGCCACCGAGGGACTAACCAGACGCTTTCCCCGGGTGACGGCGCTCGACCAGCTCACCGTGAGCGTGGGTCCCGGCGTCACCGGCCTGGTCGGCGCCAACGGCGCGGGCAAGTCCACTCTCATCAAGATCCTGCTGGGCCTGCTCGACCCCTCCGCGGGGAGGGCGCAGGTGCTCGGCATGGACGCCACGACCCAGGGCGCCGAGATCCGCCGGGTCGTCGGTTACATGCCGGAGCACGACTGCCTGCCCCCCGACGTGTCCGCCACCGAGTTCACGGTGCACATGGGGCAGATGTCCGGCCTGCCGCGTACGGCCGCCAGAGAGCGCGCCGCCGACGTGCTACGCCACGTGGGCCTGTACGAGGAGCGCTACCGCGTGATGGGTGGCTACTCGACCGGCATGAAGCAGCGGGTCAAGCTGGCCCAGGCGCTGGTGCACGACCCCCGCCTGGTCTTCCTCGACGAACCGACCAACGGTCTCGACCCCCAGGGCCGCGACGAGATGCTCGCGCTGATCCGCAGGATCGGCACCGAGTTCGGCATCAGCGTGCTGGTGACCTCCCACCTGCTGGGCGAACTCGAACGCGTCTGCGACCACGTCATCGTGATCGACGGCGGCAGGCTGCTGCGCTCCTCCTCGATCGAGGAGTTCACCCAGACCACCCAGACGGTCACGGTCGAGGTCGAGGAGGGCCGCCAGGCGCTGGCCGACCGCCTGACCGAGCTGGGCGAGACCGTCGCCGAACACGGCCGGGCCCTCCTGGTCCAGGTCCGCGCGCCGGAGACCTTCGACACGCTCCGCGACGCCGTCTGCGACCTCGACCTGTGCCTGGTCCGCATGGAGCAGGGGCGCCAGCGCATCGAGGACGTCTTCAGAGAGCCGGTCAGCAGGGAGTCCGCCGATGTCTGAGCCGACGGGTGTCATCCACGACATCGGATACCGCCACTACGACGGGGTACGGCTCGGCCGCAGGCACGCCACCGTGGCACTGGCCGTGCACAGCCTGCGCGGGGTGTTCGGCCTCGGCCGTACCGCACGGGCGAAGATCATCCCCTTCCTCATCGTGGGCGCCATGATGCTGCCCGCGGTCGTCTCCATCGCGGTCATGGCACTGCTGCGGCAGAGCGTGATGACCTACACCTCCTACGGCGTCACCATGCAGGCGGTGCTGGCGGTCTTCCTGGCCTCGCAGTCGCCGTACGCCGTGGCGCCCGACCTGCGCTTCCGGGTGCTGCCGCTCTACCTGTCCCGCCCGGTGACGCTGTGGGACTACGTCGGCGCGAAGCTCGCGGCGATGGTCACGGCGATGTTCCTGCTGCTGGCCGTACCGCTGACCGTGCTCTACATCGGTGAGCTGGTCGTCGACATGCCGGATTCCTCGCCCACCGGCAACTACCTGACGGCCATGGCCGGGGCGTTCGTCTACGCGCTGCTGCTGTCCTGTGTCGGCGTGGCCATCGCCTCCTTCACCCCGCGCCGCGGCCTCGGGGTGGCCTCCGTCATCGCGTTCTACCTGCTCACCTCGGCGGTCTCGACCCTCGTCTCGGCGACCATGGAGTCGGTGAACAACTACACCGCCTCCGGCTGGGCGTTGATGATCAACCCGTTCTTCCTGGTCGACGCGGCGGTGCACGTCGGAATCTTCGGTGCCGCCCCCTCCTCCCCCGTCGTCTACCCGAGCGGTGGCGGCGCCGTCGCGCTGCAGTCGCTGGTGGTGGTCGCGCTGATCGCCCTGTCCGTGATCGCCCTGGTCACCCGCTACCGGAAGGCGGCCGCGCGATGAACATCGAATTGGCCCAGGTCTCCCGCTGGTACGGCAACGTGGTGGCCGTCAACGACGTCACCATGACCGTCGGTCCCGGCGTCACCGGCCTGCTCGGCCCCAACGGGGCGGGCAAGTCCACGCTGCTGCACATGATGGCCGGATTCCTGGCCCCCTCCGGCGGCACCGTGACCCTCGACGGCGTCAAGATCTGGCGTAACCACGAGGTCTACCGCTCCATCGGCCTGGTCCCCGAGCGCGAGGCCGCCTACGGCTTCCTGACCGGCTGGGAGTTCGTGCTGTCCAGCGCCAGGCTTCACCGGCTGTCCGACCCCGAGGGCGCCGCCCGCAAGGCCGTCGCCACGGTCGAGATGGAGACCGCCGCCGAACGCAGGATCGAGACCTACTCCAAGGGCATGCGCCAGCGGATCAAGGTCGCCGCCGCGCTCGTGCACGACCCCCAGGTGCTGCTGCTCGACGAGCCGTTCAACGGCATGGACCCACGTCAGCGCATGCACCTGATGGACCTGGTGCGCGCCATGGGCGCCGCGGGCAAGACCATCCTGTTCAGCTCGCACATCCTGGAGGAGGTCGAGCGGGTCGCCCAGCACATCGAGGTGCTGGTCGCGGGCCGCCACGCGGCCACCGGCGACTTCCGTGAGATCCGCCGCAGGATGACCGACCGGCCCCACGTGTTCCGGGTCCGGTCGAGCGACGACAGACGGCTGGCCTCGGCCCTCATCGCCGACGGTTCCTCCAGTTCGGTCTCCCTCACCCAGACGGGCCTTGAGGTGCAGGCGGTCGACTTCCGGCGGTTCACCTGGCTGCTGCCCAGGGTCGCCAGGGACGCGGACGTGCGGATCTGGCAGATCTCCCCCGCCGACGAAGACCTGGAGAGCGTCTTCTCCTACCTGATCAACAGGAGCAGCTGACCCATGAACGCTGTCATCGCCGGAATCTCCTACCGCGCGCTGCTCGGCCGCAGAAGGATCTGGCTGCTGGTCCTGCTGCCGGTCCTGCTGATCGCCCTGGCCGTACTGCTGCGGATGATCAGCGGCGGAAGCGAGCGGATCGCGGTCGAGTTCATGCAGAAGTTCGCCCTCGGCGCCATCCTGCCCCTGCTCGGCCTGATCGCCGGGACCGGTGTGATCGCCCCCGAGATCGACGACGGAACGATCGTCCACCTGCTGTCCAAGCCGATCTCCCGCCCGGCCGTCGCGCGGACCAAGTTCCTCGTCGCCGCCTCGGTCCTGGCGGTGTTCGCCGCCGTGCCGACCCTCGTCGCGGCCTACCTGCTGGTCGGCTTCGAGTCCGGCATCGCGTTCGGCTTCGCGATCGGCGCCCTGGCCGGGGGCTTCGCCTACGCGGCGCTGTTCATGCTGCTCGGCGTCCTGACCAGGCACGCGGTGACGGTCGGCATCGCCTACGCGCTCATCTGGGAGGGCGTGGTCGGCAACTTCGTCCCCGGTGCCAGGAGATACTCCATCCAGCAGTGGGCGCAGACCGTCGCCGACCAGGTCTCGTCCTCGTCGTTCCTGTCCAGCGACCTCACCATCGGCTTCGCCGCGACCGCCCTCCTGCTGATCACCGCCGGAGCCGTCCTCTGGGCGGGCCAACGCCTACGCTCCTTCTCCCTGACCGGCGACGAGTAGGCGACCCCTGCGAGGCCTGCCGGAACCGTCGACGGGCCAGGGTCCCTGACGCACAACCGGGCCCCACCCGTGAGCCGTCCCGGGACGGTCCACGAGTGGGGCCCTTCTCTCCGTGTCATCACGCCGCCGCAGAGGCCGGGCAGGCCCGGATGTTCCGGTTCTCCCAACAATCCATCGGTCGCCCGCATCCAACCAGTGTGGTAACCCGCAGAATCTGAGATGCGAAGGGGCCTGTTTCGTGTACATCGGTGAAAACGAGGGACCGGTAACACTTCTTTCGACAGGTACGAAACGCCACGCGGAGAACCGGCGATGATCGGGACCGTGCTCCGCACCGAGGAGCTCCCCGCCTCCGACCGGTTCGCCCGGTGGCACGAGACGACGTCGCGGGCCCTGGTGCCCGTCCTGGCGCGCAGCGACCAGGAGGCCGACTTCCGCGCCACCACACACGTGCTCGCCCTCGGCCCGGTGCAGGTGCACGTGATGACCTGCCCGCCCCTGCGTCTGTACCGCACCTCCGCGCTGGTCCGCCGGTCCGACCCCGAAACGTACTGCCTTTCGTTCGCCCGGCGTGGCGCGACACAGACGACCCAGTTCGACAGGCAGACGACCGCCGGCCCCTGGGAGATGTCGTTCTGCGACACCTCGCACCCCTATCACGGCCGTATCGTCGCCGACCACACCGGCAGCTTCGAGGGCGTCGTCCTGCAGATCCCCAAGGCCGTGCTCCCGTTACCCGCCGACAGGCTCACCTCTCTCGCCGCCACCCTGCTGCCCGCCCGTGGCGGTGTCGGCGCCCTGCTACGCCACCACCTGGAGGCGCTGGTACAGCACACCTCCGGCTACACCGCAGCCGACACCACCCGCCTTTCTGCCGTCACCGTGGACCTGTTCGCCGCGGTGTGCGCCCACCACCTCGACACCGTCCTGCCGCCGGAGACCGACCGGCAGGTGCTGCAGAAGCGCATCCACGCCTTCATCCAGCGCAACCTCGGTGATCCCGCGCTGGGCGCCGAGGCCATCGCCTCCGCCCACCAGATCTCCGTGCGCCACCTGTACCAGCTCTTCCAGGAACAGGGCCTGACCGTGGCCGCCTGGATCCGCCAACGCCGCCTGGAGCACTGCCACCGCGACCTGGCCGATCCCGCCCTGCGCTCCCAGCCGATCCACCTCATCGCCGCCCGCTGGGGCTTCGCCAGCAGCGCCCACTTCAGCCGTGCCTTCCGCGCCGCCTACGGCGTCTCCCCGATCGGCCACCGCTCATCGTCCGAACGGGCCGTGGCGTGGCCGTGACCCGAAGGCGCAGAAATCGCCAACGACAATCGCGGAATCCATCGATGACATATCAGCGATGAACCGAAAACCCAGTCCCATGGCGCGCCACGGAACACCTCAAGTACCGGAACACGGCCCTTGGGAAAGCGAAACAAGAAAGTCCGCGAAAGAGCCCCGGACGGCACGGCGATCCGGCGGCGCACCCCCGTGAACGGCGAAACGCCCGGCGCGCCAGGCGCGCCGGGCGACGATCGCCACGGCTCCGGCCCTCACGGACCGGCCGTCACATCCCTCAGACGCAGGCCGTACGGACGACGTCGGCCAGATGGCCCGCCATCCGCTCGGCCTGCTCCGCGGAGGAGGCCTCGACCATGACGCGGATCATGGGTTCCGTGCCGCTCGGACGGATCAGCACCCGTCCGTTCTCCCCCAGCTCCAGTTCGACCGCGGCGACCGCCGCGGACAACTCGGGCGCGGAGGCCTTGGCGCGGTCCACATCCTTGACGTTGACCAGGATCTGCGGGAGCCGGGTCATCACCGAGGCGAGCTCGGCCAACGGCCTGCCCGTACGGGCCACGACCGACAGCAGGTGGAGTGAGGTCAGCAGACCGTCCCCCGTGGTGGCGTGGTCGAGCAGCAGGACGTGTCCCGACTGCTCCCCACCGAGGTTGTAACCACCGGCCCGCATGGCTTCGAGCACGTAACGGTCACCGACGGCCGTCTCGATCACGTCGATGCCCGCGTTCCGCATCGCGATCTTGAAGCCCAGGTTGGACATCACCGTGGCCACCACGGTGTCGCCGACCAGTTTGCCCTCCGCGTGCATGGAGGTGGCGAGGACCGCCATGATCTGGTCGCCGTCGACGACCTCTCCGGTGTGCGAGACCGCCAGGCAGCGGTCGGCGTCCCCGTCGTAGGCGATACCGAGGTCCGCCCCTCTGGAGACCACGACCTGCTGGAGCTTGTCCAGGTGGGTCGAACCGCAGCCCGCGTTGATGTTGAGACCGTCAGGACGGGTCCCGATGGTCTCGACGGTCGCCCCGGCTCTGCGCAGTGCCTCGGGCGCCACCATGTGGGCGGCCCCGTGCGCGCAGTCGAGGACGATGTTCAGGCCGTCCAACCGGCCGGAGACCGTGGACAGCAGGTGGGAGACGTAACGGTCGGCCTCGCCGTACGCCTCGCGGACACGGCCGACGTCCGAGCCGACGGGGCGGTCCCACTTCTCGCCGAGCCGTTCCTCGATCTCGTTCTCCACCGCGTCGGGCAGCTTGTAGCCGCCGCGGGTGAGGAACTTGATCCCGTTGTCCGGAGCGGGATTGTGGGAGGCGGAGATCATCACGCCCATGTCGGCTCCGAGAGCCGTGGTCAGATACGCGACCGCCGGGGTTGGCAACACGCCGAGCCGGAGAACATCCACGCCAGACGACGCAAGGCCGGCGACCACAGCGGCCTCCAGGAACTCTCCTGAAGCCCGCGGGTCCCGGCCCACGACGGCGACCGGGCGGCCACGCCGCCCGACGCTGGCGTTGAACGCCCCGGCATCGCCGAGGGCATGAGCGGCCGCCACGGACAGGTCCATGGCGAGCTCGGCCGTGAGGTCGCGACCCGCGACCCCACGTACCCCGTCGGTGCCGAAAAGGCGCCCCAACTTAACGCTTGCTGTACTGCGGAGCCTTACGGGCCTTCTTGAGGCCGTACTTCTTGCGCTCGGTGGCGCGGGCGTCACGAGTCAGGAAGCCGGCCTTCTTCAGCGGGGCGCGGTTGACCTCGACGTCCAGGATGGCCAGCGCGCGGGCCAGGCCCATGCGCAGGGCACCGGCCTGGCCGGTGACGCCGCCGCCGTCGATGCGGGCGATGACGTCGAACTGGTCCTCGGCGCCGAGCGTCACGAAGGGCTCGTTGACGATCTGCTGGTGGACCTTGTTCGGGAAGTAGACGTCGAGCGGACGGCCGTTGATCGTCCACTTGCCGGTGCCCGGCACGATGCGGACACGGGCGACGGCCTCCTTGCGGCGGCCGGTGCCGTAGGAGTTGCCCGTGGTGATGGGCTTACGGACGGCGGCCTCGCCGCTGACAGTGGACTCGGAGGTGTACTCGGAGGGGAACTCCTCCGTGGAGTACGTTTCCTGCTCGCCCTCGATGGGCGTCTCGACACCGGT
Organism: Streptosporangium sp. NPDC020145; assembly: GCF_040631275.1. Classification (NCBI taxonomy): domain Bacteria; kingdom Bacillati; phylum Actinomycetota; class Actinomycetes; order Streptosporangiales; family Streptosporangiaceae; genus Streptosporangium; species Streptosporangium sp. NPDC020145. The sequence continues at coordinate 577,307 of NZ_JBEXZT010000002.1, forward strand.
GGGCTCAGCCACGGTTCTCCTCTTACTTTCCTTCTTGGCGCAGGCCGTCCGGCCAACGCTGCTGGCGATAGTCAGCCGGTGGCTACTGGGCGATCTGGGTGAGCTCGAAGGGGGTCGGGCGCTGAGCCTGGTGCGGGTGCTCGGAACCCGAGTAGACCTTGAGCTTCTTGATCATCTTCCGGCCGAGGGCGTTCTTGGGGAGCATGCCCTTGACGGCCTTCTCGATGGCGCGGTCGGGACGCTTCTCCATGAGCTCGCCGTAGGTCATCGAACGCAGGCCACCGGGGTAGCCCGAGTGACGGTACGCCTTCTTCTGCTCAAGCTTGTTGCCGGTCAGCGCGACCTTGTCGGCGTTGATGACGATGACGAAGTCACCGGTGTCGACGTGGTTGGCGAAGATCGGCTTGTGCTTACCGCGGAGCAGGATCGCGACGTGGCTGGCCAGCCGGCCAAGCACGATGTCGGTGGCGTCGATGATGAACCACTGACGCTCGACTTCGGCAGGCTTGGGTGTGTACGTGCGCACGGTCGTATGCCTTCTTTGCTCGCGTCTTCGGCGCTGTCGGAGATGACAGCAACATGGTCGGTAGGTGCGGGCACACGACAGCCCGGACCTTCCGTCTCCCAAGACGCAGGAGATGACGCCGGACGCGCCGCGCATCGGTCCACCGAGGGGACCAATTCGCACACAACGAACTAGCAGAGTACCGGCGCGGACGAGCACGGGTCAAAACCAGGCCGCGTCCCACCGGTGTCCCCGAGCAGTCTACCCGTACGGCGTCACCCCGCCGGACCACCGCCACGATCGGTCTTCTCGTTCTTCATAGAACGGTTCCAACACGTTCTTGACATTCTCTTCTTCCTCAGCACAAACATCTCTATCTTTGGCAGCGGAATGTGGCAGCTCCCTCACCTTCGCGACACCCAGCGGACCGGTCTGCGCCGTATGGGGCTGTTCGCCTGCCTGATGACGGTGCTGCTCCTGGGGTATCTCATCGGGCGGGGAAGCCGTGACGAGGAAACCCCGAAGATCTATCTGAACAACGCGGGACCGGCACGACCGACGCAGACGGTCGCCGCCGAACAGGGATACTCCGCCGGCCGTCCCCTTCTCGGGCGGGTCATCCGTCCCACCCCCTCTCCCGCGAGGCCGAACACGTCCCCGAGTCCCCGCGCCACCAACCTGCCCCGGGCCCCCCTCGACGACCTCGGCACCGACAACGGCCCTCGCTACATCATCGGCGGGGACAACCAGAACATCGGCGGCAGGGAGAACACCGTCACCTCCGCCGCCCCGCTGAGCTCCCTGGAGAGGGAGTTCGTCAGGCTCGTCAACGTCCAGCGCAGGCGGGCAGGATGCGCGCCGTTCCGGGTCGACAGGCGGCTCGTCCAGTCGGCCAGGGCCCACTCCGCCGAGATGGCCGCCAGCGACGTCTTCTCCCACGCCTCCCCCGACGGACGTTCGCCCTGGCAGCGGATGGAGGACGCGGGCTACCGCAACGGAGGCGCGGAGAACATCGGCCGGGGCTTCGCCACGGCCGCCGACGCGGTACGGGGCTGGCTGGCCAGCACCAGCCACCGGGGCAACATCCTCAACTGCTCGCTCAAGGCGACCGGGGTGGGCGTGATGGGCGGTATCAGCGGCCCCTGGTGGACTCAGGACTTCGGCTACTCCTGAGTGAACCGGCCCGGGGAGCGGGCTAGTCTCTGCGGCATGGGTTTTCCCGGGGAACCGCCGCGCCGCCAGCCGTACATCCAGCCTGATGGCCCTGAGGCTCAGGTCCCGCCCGCACGGGGAGAGCACTGGTTCGACCCCGCTCCGCAGGGCCCCGGCACGGGAGAGCGCCCCGCCGAGACGCCGCCGTACGGCACGGCCCCCGGACGCACCTCCGCCCCCGGCACCGTGCCGGGCCCCCTTCCGGGGGCACGGCCTCCCGCACCGGCCCCCGACGCCTCCGGCCCCTCCGCCCCCGAGCCCCCGGAACGGGGCCAGAAGATGTCGCGGGGGCAGAAGATGTGGAGCCCGTACGACGAGGGTCCGCGCTCGCGGCGGCCGCTGTACGTCGTGCTGGGCGCGCTCGCCGTGCTCGTCGCGGGTGGCGTCGGCCTCACCATGCTCGTGAACTCCGACTCCACGCCCTCCCCCGGCACGGCCGCCCCCACACGGAGCTCAAGCGCCCCGGTCGTCCCCCAGCCTCCCGGCGGCAAGTTCGGCTTCGCGGCCGCCCGCAAGACCGATCCGTACGCGCTCACGCTCAACGAGTTGTTCCCTCGCAAGAAGGTCTCCTACGGCGGCCGCAGCTATCTGATGACGGTCCGCAGGGTGGACAAGAAGTGCAAGGACGCCGTGGTCGGCGACAAGCTCCAGAAGGCGCTGGCGGCGGGCAAGTGCACCCAGCTGCTGCGGGCCAGCTTCCGCGACGCCTCCGGGAAGATCATCGGAACCGTGGGCGTCGCCAACCTCAAGACGTCGGCCGCGGCTGCCAAGGTCGTCTCGGCGGGGGCGGGCAAGTCGCGCAAGGAGTACCTCAAGGCGCTGCCCGGTAAGGACAAGGTCACCAAATCTCTCGGCTCCGGCGAGGCGTTCGCCGGAGGGTGGCGGCACGGGCACTACGCCGTGATGGTCTGGTTCCAGTTCAAGGACGGCCACCTGCCCAAGAAGTCCGAGGTCAAGCGGCTCAACCAGGCGGCCTTCGGAACCGTGGACGCCACCGTGACCCCGGCCCTCGAATCCCGTTCGCTGACCGGGAAGCGCCCCTGACCAAAGGTTCATACGGCAACTTCCCCGGATAAAACTGGCGGGCGATCCGGCCAGGAACACCCATACCCACATGATGATCTCTGGCTGTCGCTACTCTTCCACCTATGCGTGGCCAGGAATCCGGGTCCGAGCACAAGCGCGAAGCCGACGGTTCGGCCGCACCGGCGACGCCCCCGCCGAGTTTCGGTCAGCCTTCGCCGCACGTGCCGCGGACAGACCTCACAGGTGACGACCAGCTCCGCGAGTCTCCGGCATGGCCGGAGTCCTCGCCGGGAGCCGCCCAGCCATGGGTGGTGCCCGGCGACGGCGGCACGCCCTACGACTGGTTCTCCGACCCCGAGGACGACCTTCCCACCCCGTGGCCCGGTGCCCGGCAGGAAGGACGGCACCCGGGCGGGACCGCTCAGCCGTACGGCCCCGGCGTCTCCCCTCCCGGGGGGACCGGGGAGCCTCCGGCCCGGCCGTGGCCGGAGGGCTCCCCCGCGGTGCCCGCCGTCATCTCCTGGACCGAGGACCCCGGGCAGGGAGACCCGAACGGTGCCTCCGGCCTGCCGCCGCAGCCGTCGGCGGCCCCCGGGGAACCCGCTCCGCCGTGGAACGACTCCCCCGAAGAGCCGCCGACCCGGCCATGGAGCGGCCCCGCCGCCTCCCGTGAGCCGTCCGGCCCGGCCGCTCCGCCGTCGTGGGGCGCCCCGCCTTCCTGGACCCCCCCGGCTCCCGGCACGCGTCCAGGACCGCCGCCCTCTCAGGCCGGACCTCAGGAACCATCAGGACCGCAGGACCGACCTGTCCTCCAGGGGCAGCCTCCCGTCCCGAACACACCGCAAGGACAGCACTCCGCTCAGATCGCCCCCCAGGGACAGATCCCTGTCCCGAACACACCACAGGGGCCGACCCCCACCCCGTACGTGCCGCAGGGACGAACCGACCTTCAAGGCCCGGCTCCCATCCCGTACGCGTCACAGGGGCAGCCCCCCGTCCAGGCCGGTCCCGCGCCGTGGTCCCCCGCAGGTCAGCCGGGGCCCGCGCCGGCCCAGCCTCCAGGACCGCCCTGGAACACACCGCCCGCCCAGCAGGGACCCACGTGGCAGACATCGCCCGTCCCCGGTCGCCCTCCGGCCCAGCTGTGGGCCCCGCCCGGACCGCTACCTGAACCACGTCCTGAATCACGTCCTGAATCACCGCCTGGGGCCTCTCCCGCCCCCGCCGCGCCACCCGCGCCGCCGGGGCCGCAGCCATGGGGTCCCGTGACCGGAGAACCACAGGGCCAGACACCGTGGGCTCCCCCGGCCGAACCGGCGGGACCGCCGCTCTCCTGGGGCACACCACCGCAGAGCGGCCCCGTCAACGCCCCTTCCCAGCCTTGGCAGGACGCTCCGCGCGACACGCCCCCGCAGTCCTGGCAGAACACCCCGTTCAACACGTCCCCGCAGGGCACCCCGCCCGGCGCGCCTCCGCAGCCCCAGCAGGAGGACCGCCCGCCGACGGCGGCGCCGGTCGAGCCCGACGCGCCGTCCTGGCAGCCTCCTCCGGCCTTCACGGCCGCCGCCGCGGGGATGCAGGTGTGGCCCTCCCCCGGACAGGACCCCAACGACGCCTCGCGGTGGCCCGCGGCCTCCGGAGAGCCTGTCTGGACCGAGGGCGCCGAGAACGAGACGCCACAGGACGCAATCGCCGACGACGAGAGCACCGTCAGGGTCCGCAAGAGCGACCAGGCCCCGCTCCCCGTGCGTCGTGGGCGCGCGCAGGACAACTCCGGCTCCCCGGCGCCCCGGCCGGACGCCGCCCCCCAACCTCCCGTTCAGGGGCGGGAACAGGAGACCCCCGGCCTCGAAGGCCCGCCCCCGGTGGAGAACGCCGCGCCGGACCAGACTCCCGTTCCCCTGGGGGCCGACGCGCCCGGTGTGATCGACAGGACGTCGGCCCCGCCTCCCGAGCAGGGCGACCATCCGACCCCGCCCAGGGGCATACCGGTGGTCACGGCGCCGCTCGCCGCCCCGACGGGCAATCCCCCTCCTGGCAGGCCGTCGGCCCCGCGCCCGTCGGCCGAGGTCGAGCGTGGGCCGTTCACCCCACCGTCCGCGGTCGTCCAGGAGATTCCGCCGCTCCCCACCGCTCCGCCGCGCAAGCGCGTCAACACCGTCCTGCTCGCGGCCGTGGTCGCCGTCGTGGTCGGCGGTACCGGCACCGGGGCCTTCTTCGCCTACCAGTCGTTCAACGCCAGGCGGTCGGCCAGCGCGGAGACCCCGGCCCCCACCGCACCGCCCGTCGAACCCACCGACGACCCGAACGCCCCTCCCGAGCCTGACCCGATCAAGACCGAGATCCTCAACTCCGAGAAGACAGACCCGGGCAAGATGACCGTGGCCGACGCCTTCACCAAGAAGGTGACCTTGGCCGGTGCCACATTCGTCCGGGTCAAGACTGAGGTGACCGACAAGTGTGACGAGGCCGCGGCGGGCAGGTTCGCCAACACGTTGGCCACCCAGGACTGCCGCCAGGTGCTTCGGGCCACGTACGTCGACAGCAAACGCAAGTACGCCGTGACCACGGGAATCGCGGTACTGCCCACCCTGCAGTCGGCCGTCGAGGTCGACCGGACGAAGAACCTGGGCAGCAACCTGTGGTTCCGTGGCCTGCCGGGAGGCTCGGGCAGCGGAGCCGAGCGTGTCGGCATCGCGGGCGGCTACGCCGCCGGCTTGGTCTGGGGGCGCTACATCGTCTTCAGCTACGCCACCTTCAGCGACGGCCACACCCCGACGGCCAAGGAGAAGCACCTGGGCAAGGTCAGCGGCGCCTTCCGCGACGAGACCGCCAAGGTCATCGAACGCCGTATAACCAGCTGACCGGCACCGGTCACACGGCAGACCGCCCCTGAAGAGCGGGCCACCCCTGAGGACAGCGCCCGCCGTACGGCCAGGCAGCACGCGCGGGACGGTCGCGGGTGACAGGTGCCGCCCCGCGCCGTGGCCGCGCTGCGGTCGTCGGTCGTGCTATTCGAGCAGGTGGCGGTTGGCTCGGCTCCATGCCAGCCGTCTGCCCGCCTCGTCGAGGAAGCCGTCGGCGACCCAGTGGGCTCGGGGTTGGTGGCCGGCGTACCTGCTCGATGACGTCTCGTTGAACGTCGATGACCGCATCGGTCAGACCCGTGGTCGAGGTCAGGCCGTAGGCCGTGGCGAAAAGCTCCAGGCGGTGACGCCGGTCGGGGGCGTGGGGTAACGCAGCCAGCGCAGGCACTCGGCGTCGTCGCGGAACGGCGCGACGTATTCCAGCGCGTAGGCGATGTCGTGCAGTCGCGGCCTGGGCCGGGCGTAGTCCCAGTCCAGGATTCCCACGGGGCGTTCACCCCGCCAGACGATGTTCCACGGCCCGAAGTCTCCATGACAGATCACCTCGTCATCGCGCGGTTCCGCCTCGCCGCCGAACCATCTGCGTCCCTGAGGCAGGCGAAAGCCGACGACCGCACGTCCGACCGGCTGCCGCCGTAGCGCAACGGTTCTCCGATCGCGACAGGGACGAAGTCACCGCGTGGACCACCCTGACGACCTCCGGCCGGACCGACGCAAGCCCGGTGCTTCCCAGGGCGGTCATGAGGGACGTTCGATGAACCCGGCCCGGCCGACCGGACCACGGCGAACGCAACCGGAGCCGATCACGTCCCCACCGTCAACAGATCGCAGGCGCCGGCCCCGCGACCGACCGCGACGAACGACGCGGTTCACCGGAGACCTCACGGCCCCGACCAGATCGCGCCCGCCGTACGGCCGGGCGACCGGATCACGCCTCGGAGGCTCCGAGCGTGCGCACTCGCCGGGTCAGCGCCGCCCGGCGCGCCAACGCCTCCCCCTCCGGGTAACGCACCTCCTCAAGGCACAGACCGTGCGCGGGCGCGACATGCACCGCCGAGTCCCGTACGGCACGCGTCAGCACCTGCCCCGGCCAGTCGACCGGCAGGCGCCCCTCCCCGACCGGCAGCAGCGACCCGACCAGCGCCCTGACCATCGAGTGGCAGAAGGCGTCCGCGACGACCGTCGCCACCAGCAGGTCCCCCTCCCTGACCCAGTCGAGCCGCTGGAGCTCGCGGATCGTGGTCGCGCCCTCGCGTTTCTTGCAGAAGGCCGCGAAGTCGTGCTCGCCCAGCAGCGCCGACGCGGCGGCGTTGAGCCGGTCCAGGTCGAGAGGGCGGGGATACCAGACGACCTCGTGACGGCGCAGCGGGTCGCCCCCGCCGGGGGCGTCGCAGACCCGGTAGGCGTAGCGTCGCGACATCGCGGAGAAGCGGGCGTCGAAACCCTCGGGGGCCACGGTGACCCGGTGGACCCTGACGTCGGCGGGCAGGATCCCGGCCAGCCGCCTGATCAGGACGGGCAGCCGGTCGGCGACCGGATCCTCAAGGGGAACCGCCTGGTGCCTGCTGTCCAGCGCGCCGAACACCTCGGGCTCCAGATCGACGTGGGCCACCTGTCCTCTGGCGTGCACTCCGGCGTCGGTCCGTCCCGCCACGGTCAGCGACGGGGGCTCCGGCAACCGGAAGACCTTGCCGAGCGCTTCCTCGATCTCCCCCTGGACCGTCCTGCGCCCCGGCTGCCGAGCCCAGCCTGAGAAGCCGGTGCCGTCGTAGGCGAGGTCAAGGCGCAGCCGTACCACGATGTCGTCCCTCCTGAGAGAACCCCGGGTGAAAGAACCCCGGGAGGACCCGGGAAAAGAAGAACGGGCCCGGCACCTCCGGTGTGGAGGAAGCCGGACCCGTCCGGAGAGCCTGGAAGATCAGGCGTTGTCCTTCTTGCCCTCGGTCTCCTCGGCGGGGGCCTCGGCCGCGGGGGCCTCCTCCGCCTGAGCCTCGGCGGCCTCGGCCGCGGAGGTCTCCTCGGCCTTCGGCTCCTCCGTGGCGGCGGGAGCGGCGGCCGGGGCCTGGCGGGTGGTGGTGACCGTGTTCAGCGGCTCGGACACCAGCTCGATGACGGCCATGGGGGCGGCGTCGCCCTTACGGAGGCCGACCTTCGTGATGCGGGTGTAGCCACCGGGACGCTCGGCGAACGTCGGCGCGATCTCGGTGAACAGGTGGTGCACGACGCTCTTGTCACGCACGACCGTCAGCACCTGGCGACGGTTGTGCATGTCGCCCTTCTTGGCCTTGGTGATCAGCTTCTCCGCCAGCGGGCGCAGACGCTTGGCCTTCGCCTCGGTGGTCTTGATCCGGCCGTGCTGGAACAGCTGGGTGGCGAGGTTCGCCAGGATCAGCCGCTCGTGAGCCGGGCTGCCGCCGAGACGTGCACCCTTGGTGGGCCTGGGCATTTCGTTCTCCTTGAGAGTTAACCCGCCGCGGCCGTACGAGGTACCGCGGTCAGGCCGGGGGCCGGTCGGCCGGCCCCCGTCAGATGAAAATCAGTACTGCTCGGTCTCGACGTAGGCGCTGTCGTCATCGTCGTAGCCGCCACCGGCCACCGCGCTCGGGTCGAATCCGGGCGGGGAGTCCTTCAGCGCGAGCGACATCTCGTGCAGCTTCTGCTTGACCTCTTCGATGGACTTGGCACCGAAGTTGCGGATGTCCAGGAGGTCCTGCTCGCTGCGGGCCACGAGCTCACCCACGGTGTGGATGCCCTCGCGCTTGAGGCAGTTGTAGGAGCGGACGGTGAGGTTCAGCTCCTCGATCGGCAGCGCCAGGTCGGCGGCCAGGGCCGCGTCCGTCGGCGACGGGCCGATGTCGATGCCCTCGGCCTCGACGTTGAGCTCCCTGGCCAGGCCGAACAGCTCAACGAGGGTCTTGCCCGCGGAGGCCACCGCGTCGCGGGGCTTCATGCAGGGCTTGGTCTCGACGTCCAGGATCAGCCGGTCGAAGTCCGTGCGCTGCTCGACACGGGTCGCCTCGACCTTGTAGGTGACCTTGAGGACCGGCGAGTAGATGGAGTCGATCGGGATGCGACCGATCTCCTGGCCGGGCTGCTTGTTCTGCGCGGCGGAGACGTAGCCACGGCCACGCTCGACCGTCAGCTCCATCTCCAGCTTCGCCTTGCCGTTCAGCGTGGCGATGCGCAGCTCGGGGTTGTGCACCTCGACACCGGCCGGGGGCGCGATGTCGGCGGCGGTGACGTCACCGGGGCCCTGCTTGCGCAGGTACATGACCACGGGCTCGTCGTGCTCGGAGGAGACGACCAGCTCCTTGAGGTTCAGGATGATGTCGGTGACATCCTCCTTGACCCCGGGAACCGTGGAGAACTCGTGCAGCACGCCCTCGATGCGGATGCTGGTCACGGCCGCGCCCGGGATGGACGACAGCAGCGTGCGCCGCAGCGAGTTGCCGATGGTGTAACCGAAGCCCGGCTCCAGCGGCTCGATGACGAACTTGGAGCGGGTCTCCTCAAGGGATTCCTCGAGGAGAGTGGGACGCTGAGCGATCAGCATGTGGAAACTCCCCCTGCATGGCGACGCCCGCTATTTGACGTCGCTCGGATAAACAGCATAGGTGCCGTACGGCGAACCGTACGGCACCCTCGAAGCCACTACTTGGAGTAGAGCTCGACGATCAGCTGCTCCTGGACCTGCGTGTCGATCTGCTGACGGACCGGGAGCTGGTGGACCAGCACGCGCAGAGCCTCGGGAGCGACACCCAGCCAGGCCGGGTAGGTCTTGTCACCGGCGGTGGCGCGGGCCACCTCGTAGGGCAGAAGGTTGCGGGCCTTCTCGCGCACCTCGACGATGTCGTGCTCACGCACGCGGTACGACGGGATGTCGACCTTCTTGCCGTTCACCAGGATGTGGCCGTGGCGCACCTGCTGGCGGGCGGCGTCGCGGGACTCGGCGAAGCCGGCGCGGTAGACCACGTTGTCGAGACGGCTCTCCAGGATCTGGAGGAGGTTCTCGCCGGTCTTGCCGGACTTGCGGTTGGCTTCCTCGTAGTAGTTGTGGAACTGCTTCTCGAGGACGCCGTAGATGCGGCGGGTCTTCTGCTTCTCACGAAGCTGGAGCTGGTACTCAGACTCCTTCGGACGGCCGCGGCCGTGCTCACCCGGCGGGTAAGGACGGATCTCGATGGGGCACTTCGCGGACTCGCACTTCTTGCCCTTGAGGAAGAGCTTGGTCTTCTCCCTGCGGCAGAGCTTGCAGTCCGCACCCGTGTAACGAGCCATTTTCTATCTTCTCCTGGGCGTCAGACGCGACGGCGCTTGGGCGGACGGCAGCCGTTGTGCGGCACCGGGGTGACATCCTGAATGGAGCCAACCTCAAGGCCGGTCGCCTGCAGCGAACGAATCGCGGTCTCACGGCCGGAGCCGGGACCCTTGACGAAGACGTCGACCTTGCGCATGCCGTGCTCCATGGCGCGGCGGGCGGCGTTCTCGGCGGCCATCTGCGCGGCGAACGGGGTGGACTTACGGGAGCCCTTGAACCCGACGTGGCCGGCGCTGGCCCAGGAGATCACGTTCCCGTTCGGGTCGGTGATCGAGACGATCGTGTTGTTGAACGTGCTCTTGATGTGGGCGTGCCCGTGAGCGACGTTCTTCTTTTCCTTGCGGCGCACCTTCTTCGGGGCACCCTGGCGGCTCTTAGGAGGCATTGCTTGCCTTCACTCCTGAGGTGTTCGGTCCTGCGGCTACGCGGACTACTTCTTACCGGGCTTCTTCTTGCCGGCCACGGTCTTCTTCTTGCCCTTACGGGTGCGCGCGTTGGTCTGCGTGCGCTGACCGTGCACCGGGAGGCCACGGCGGTGCCGGATGCCCTGGTAGCACTGAATCTCGATCTTGCGACGGATGTCGGCCTGGACCTCACGGCGGAGGTCACCTTCGATCTTGAAGTTGGCCTCGATGTAGTCGCGCAGCGGCACCAGTTCCTCGTCGGTGAGCTGGTGGACCCGCAGGTCACCGTTGATGCCGGTGGCCTTGAGGGTCTCAAGCGCGCGGGTGCGGCCGATTCCGTAAATGTAGGTGAGAGCGATCTCCAGCCGCTTGTCGCGGGGGAGGTCGACGCCAACCAGGCGAGCCATGGTCGGGCATTCTCCTTCGTTGTGGCGGAGGTCCTACGCCCCGCTTCCCCTCCCCATGCCCGGGGTGAGGGCCCCGGCCTCCGACCGGGGGTCTCCCGCGTGGTACGACCCGAAGGTCGCCTGCGCGAGTGTGGGGCGCGATTACTTTGTGGCCCGACATGGGTCGAGTCCGCCACTGATGAGCGGACTCCGTGTGGGCCTTTTCTGGACTAGCCCTGACGCTGCTTGTGGCGCAGGTTGTCGCAGATCACCATGACGCGACCGTGCCGGCGAATCACCTTGCACTTGTCACAGATCTTCTTGACGCTCGGCTTGACCTTCATAGTCCTTATTCGTCCCTCAGACGCTTACTTGTATCGGTAGACGATCCGCCCACGACTGAGGTCGTAGGGGCTCAGTTCGACGACAACCCTGTCGTCAGGAAGGATTCGGATGTAGTGCATCCGCATCCGCCCGCTGATGTGGGCCAGGACCTTATGGCCGTTGTCGAGCTGCACCCTGAACATCGCGTTCGGGAGCGACTCAACCACAGTGCCCTCGATCTCGATGGCGCCGTCCTTCTTGGCCATGTCCCTCGCGTTTCACTGATCGGTCGTCTGAGGCTCTTGGAACACTACGCAGCCGCGACCCAGCGCTTCGATGAGAGCGACGGTTGCGACACCGTCGATGCGCAATGAGTCATAGTGAACCGAAGAAGGAGTGTACGGCACCGGGCGATGAAATGCGAAACAGACGGCCGGTACCTTGACACAACCGCTACTCAGAATACCGCAGATCCGAAGCGCGGTACCCCGCCCGGTACCGGGCGTGGACGATCACGTTGTCGGCGTAGGAGCGGCTCACCTGGTCAAAGCTGCCCCCGCAGGTGACCAGTCTCAGCCGCCGCCCGTCCGTCGGGCCGTACACCCGCTCGGCCGGGAAGTGGTCCTTCGGAGCCTGTTCGACGCGCTCGACCGCGAAGACCGCGACGGTGCCGTCGGCACGGACCACCCCGACCGCGTCCCCGGGGTCCAGCTCGCCGAGCCTGGCGAAGACCGCCGGTCCCGTCCTGGTGTCGAGATGGCCGACGATGACCGCGGAGCCGGACTCCCCCGGGGCCGGGCCGCCGCCGTACCAGCCGGCCGCGTCGGCGTGGTCGAGCGGCGGTACGGCGAGCCTGCCGTCCCCCTCCACGCCGAGCACCACGAGCGGGGCGTCCACCCCGATGCGCGGGATCACCACGCGTGTCGGCTCCGCGCGGCCCAGCGGGCGTGTGATCGGCGCGGGCCAGCCCGGCCCGCCCACTGCCCGTTCCCCCGGCGGCGACCCGGCCTGGGCCGCCACAGAGCGCGCGGGACCCCTCACAGCCCCGCCTCCCGGTACGGCGCCGCAGCCCGCCGCGAGAGCCAGCGCCCACAACAGGACGAAACGGTGGATGAATCCGTGCCCGGCCGGGGCGCGGCCCCGCCGATGCCGCGCGCTGACGGTTCCGGACGGGCACGGAGGTCTAGTGGCCGCCCTGTCCACGGTGCCCGCGCGTCAGCGCCAGGGCCGATCCGAGGACCGTGACGACCATGGCCAGGGCTCCGAAGAGCCAGGCGGTGCGGGTGGCGCCGCCGGGGGCGTGCATCGCCAGGCCGCCGCCCCCGGTGTCCGGAGCGAGGACCGGGCGAGGCTCGTCGACGACGAAGGTGCCGTCGTACGGTCCGCCCCTGACGCATCGGACGGTGACGGCGTAGGTGCCGGGTGCGGCGTGGGGGTTGATGCGGGCGGTCCCGCGCATCGTCTCGGCCCTGCCCCTCAGTCGCGCCGAGGTCGAGGCGAAGGCGGCCGAGTAGGCGGTCGCCGGAGCGACACAGCCCCCCGCGGCGATGGCCACCGACTGTCCGGGCGTGACCGTCGAAGGCGTGACCCGCACATCGGCCGGTACCGCGGCGCCTCCCGCGAACACGATCACCGCTCCGGCGCCCAGGAGGACCTTCACCGCCGCCACAGGGTCTCGTCTGAGGCCCATCATCCACCCCCACCTCACGACGGTGCCCCGGCAACGATCACCTACCCCTTCTCACCAGCCTCAACTGCCTCCGGCGGTAAAGAACTGACACAACGCGAAAAGCCCTCTCATGACCGGATCATGAGAGGGCTTTTCGCGTATGGGACCTCTGGCGTCACCGGTTCGGGTGGCCGCCCCGCCCGCCGAGGACCGTGGCGACCAGCAGCATGACGCCCCACGGACCCATGACCCACAGCGGCCACGGGTAGGGGAAGTCGAGGCCGTTCGTGACACCGATGATGAGCCAGATCACCCAGTTGACACCGCTGGCCACGGCCCAGGAGCCCCACATCGCCGCCACGCCCCTGCGCTGGGCCTCACGCGAGGGGTTCGCCGGGACCGGGGCGGCGGTCATCCGCCTCAGGTCGACGTCGGGAAGATCGGAGGTGAGCCTGGCCAGCTCTCCGTAGGTCCTGCTGGAGTAGAGCCGTTCGAGCCGCTCGTCGAACTCCTCGCCGGTGAGCCTGCCCTGGGCGTAGTGCTCACGCAGCACTCCCGCGACCTTGTCGCGGTCACCGTCAGAGGCTCGCATCTCCGGGCCAGGCATCATGGTCGACCACATCCGCTCATCAGCGGGCGGTACGTGTTATCCCGCATCGCCCAACAGTTCGGCAAGCCGCTCTTTTCCGCCATCAAGAGCGGTCAGTACCCAAGGTCCATTATGTGTCACGGCAACGCTGTGCTCGAAGTGCGCCGAGGCCTTCCCGTCGACGGTGACGACGGTCCAGTCGTCGGCCAGCACCCTGGTCCTGTCGGTGCCGAGATTGACCATCGGTTCGACCGCGAAGCACATGCCCGGCTCGAAACGCAGACCCTTGCCCGGCTTGCCATGGTTGGCCACCCAGGGGTCCATGTGCATCTCGGTGCCGATACCGTGCCCGCCGTACTCCTGGGGGATGCCATAACGACCCTGGGAACGGACGTATTTCTCGACCTGGTGGCCGATGTCGGACAGATGGCGGCCGACGGTGAGCGCGGCGATGCCCCTCCACATGGCCTCCTCCGTGACCCGCATCAGCTCGGTCAGTTTGGGGTCGACCTCTCCGACCGGGACGGTGATCGCCGAGTCTCCGTGCCAGCCGTCCAGGATGGCGCCGCAGTCGATGGAGATGACGTCGCCCTCGCGAAGCGGACGCCGGTCGCTCGGGATGCCGTGGACCACCTCGTGGTTCACGGAGGCGCAGATCGTCGCGGGAAAGCCCTGGTAGCCCTTGAAGGAGGGGATGGCACCCTCGTCCCGGATCGCCTTCTCCGCGATGCCGTCGAGGTCCAGCGGCGTCACGCCCGGCCGGACGTTCTCGCGGAGCAGTTGCAGCGTGCGGCCGACCACGAGGCCCGCTGCCCGCATCTTCTCCAGCTGCTCGGGCGACTTGATCTGAATTCCATGCTTGTTCTTCTTGAACACGTGTGCACCCCCTGGGGTGATTCAACGGGCAGTCGGGGAGCCCAATTCCCCCGATTGTGCCCTAAACGACAGCACGCCACCCATGGGGTTGCCATGGATGGCGTGCCGGGGAGACAAGTGTCCCTAGTCGGTGTACGGGCTCAGCGCCTCCATCGCGCGCTGGGTGACCTCTTCCACCGGACCGGTGGCGTCGACTCCGACCAGGATGCGCTCCTGGGCGTAGAAGGAGACCAGAGGAGCGGTCTGCTCCTGGTAGACCTCCAGGCGGTGCCTGATGGTCTCCTCCTTGTCGTCGTCGCGCTGATAGAGGCGTCCGCCGCAGGCGTCGCAGACGTCGTCCTTCTTGTCGTCGAAGTCGACGTGCCAGATGCGGCCGCACTGGCTGCAGGTCCGGCGGCCCGCGAGCCTGCGCACGACCTCCTCGTCGTCGACCACGAGCTCAAGGACGATGTCCAGCGCGACGCCGAACTCCTCAAGCATCTTCTTCAGGATCTCGGCCTGGGGCACGTTCCTGGGGAAGCCGTCGAGCAGGAAACCGTCCTGCGCGTCGCTCTCCGAGAGGCGGTCGCGGACCATCGCGATGGTGACCTCGTCGGGCACGAGGTCGCCACGGTCCATGTACTCCTTGGCAAGCTTGCCGAGTTCCGTGCCGCCCGAGACGTTGGCGCGGAAGATGTCACCTGTCGAGATCTTCGGGATGGACAGGTTCGATGCGATGAACTGGGCCTGTGTCCCCTTACCCGCTCCGGGGGGCCCGACCAGGACGAGACGCACTACTTCAGGAAGCCTTCGTAGTTGCGCTGCTGCAGCTGGCTCTCAATCTGCTTCACGGTGTCCAGGCCGACACCAACCATGATCAGAATGCTCGTCCCTCCGAACGGGAAGTTCTGGGTCGCGCCGACGAGGGCGAGTGCGACGATCGGCACCATGGAGATCAGCCCCAGATAGAGCGAGCCAGGAGCGGTGAGTCGCGTGAGCACATAGTTGAGGTACTCAGCCGTCGGGCGGCCCGGACGGATGCCCGGGATGAACCCACCGTACTTCTTCATGTTGTCGGCGACTTCAACGGGGTTGAAGGTAATGGACACGTAGAAGTAGGTGAAGAAGACGATCAACAGGAAGAACGTGATCATGTAGGCGGGGGTGTCGCCCGTGACCAGGTTCTGCTGGATCCACTGCACGACCGCGTTCGGCTCTTCCTGAGCGTTGCTGAACAGGGTCGTGACCAGCTGCGGAAGGTAGAGCAGAGAGGAGGCGAAGATCACCGGGATGATGCCGGCCTGGTTCACCTTCAGCGGGATGTAGGTGGAGGTGCCGCCGTACATCCTGCGGCCGACCATGCGCTTGGCGTACTGCACCGGGACCCGGCGCTGAGCCTGCTCGACCATGACGACCAGGGCGATCATCGCGATGCCTGTGATGATTACCACACTGAAGACGAACATGCCGCGGGTGCGGGCGATGGTCATCAGCTCGACCGGGAAGACCGCGATCACCTGGGTGAAGATCAGGATGGACATGCCGTTGCCGACGCCGCGGTCGGTGACCAGCTCGCCCAGCCACATGATGACCGCGGTGCCCGCGGTCATGATGATCACCATGGTGACGATCGAGAAGATGTTGTTCTTGTCGAGCAGGATCTCCTCACGGCACTGCGGGAACAGCTGGCCGGTGCGCGCGAGGGCGATGAAGGCGGTCGACTGGAGAATAGCCAGACCGACCGTGAGGTACCGCGTATACTGGGTGATCTTGGTCTGGCCCGCCTGGCCCTCCTTCTTGAGGGCTTCGAGGCGCGGGATCACCACGACCAAGAGCTGCAGAATGATGCTCGCGGTGATGTACGGCATGATGCCGAGCGCGAACACCGACAGCTTCAGCAGGGCGCCACCGCTGAAGAGCTGTACCATTCCGTAGATGTTGCCCGCATCCCCAGCCTGAGCCTGGCTGAGACAGCGGCTGATGTTCTCCGTATTCACACCCGGGGTCGGGAGCACCGAACCCAGCCGGAACAGCGCGATGATGCCCAAGGTGAAGAGCAACTTATTGCGCAGGTCCGGCGTACGGAACGCTCGGGTAAACGCGGTCAGCACGGGCCCTCCTGCGCGCCTGAAAGGCGATGTCGGTCAGCGATGGTGCGGGGGTGGTCCATCTTTGCTATCTCGTGTCAACGAGCTCACGGAAACGAGTTGAGTCTCGCTGTCCAGCGAACTCTAACGCACTACGGGCGCGGGGGCCCATAATGAGCCCCCGCGCCTCGTTTTCATGCGTGAAATTCCATGTCCTACAGCTCGGAGACAGAGCCCCCGGCCGCGGCGATCTTCTCCTTGGCACTGGCGGAGAAGGCGTGCACCTGCACGTTCAGCGCCACGGAGATGTCACCGGTGCCCAGGACCTTCACGAGCTGGTTCTTGCGAACCGCGCCCTTGGCGACCAGGGCCTCGACGGTGACCTCGCCACCCTCGGGGAACAACTCGCCGAGCCTGTCCAGGTTGACGACCTGGTAGGTCGTCTTGAACAGGGCGTTGGAGAAGCCCTTCAGCTTGGGCAGGCGACGCTGCAGCGGAACCTGGCCACCCTCGAAACCGAGGGGAACCCCGGTCCTCGCGTGCGTGCCCTTGGTGCCACGACCGGCGGTCTTGCCCTTGGAGCCCTCACCACGACCCTTGCGGACCTTGGCCTTGTTGGCGCCAGGAGCCGGACGCAGGTGGTGGATACGGAGCGGAGTGTTCTCTGCCATGTCTAGTCGACCTCTTCCACGGTGACCAGGTGCGTCACCACGGAGACCATGCCGCGGATCTCCGGGCGGTCCTCCTTGACGACGACGTCGCCGATTCGCTTGAGACCGAGCGAACGCAGCGAATCACGCTGATTCTGCTTGCCGCCGATCTTCGAGCGGACCTGAGTGATCTTCAGACGTGCCATCGGTTAGCTCACCGCCTTGGCCGCCGCGGCCTCAGCGAGACCCTCGGCGCGAGCCTTGAGCATCGCCTTGGGAGCGACGTCCTCCAGGGGCAGGCCACGGCGGGCCGCGATCTCCTCGGGGCGGCTGAGGCCCTTCAGAGCGGCCACGGTGGCGTGCACGATGTTGATCGGGTTGTCCGAGCCGAGCGACTTGGACAGCACGTCGTGGATGCCCGCGCACTCCAGTACGGCGCGCACCGGGCCACCGGCGATGACACCGGTACCGGGCGAGGCCGGGCGCAGGAAGACCACGCCGGCGGCCTCCTCACCCTGCACGATGTGCGGGATGGTGCCCTGGATGCGCGGCACCCGGAAGAAGTGCTTCTTGGCCTCTTCGACGCCCTTGGCGATGGCCGCGGGGACTTCCTTGGCCTTGCCGTAGCCGACGCCGACCATGCCGTTGCCGTCACCGACGATGACGAGGGCGGTGAAGCTGAAGCGACGACCACCCTTCACGACCTTGGCCACTCGGTTGATCTTCACTACGCGCTCGATGTACGAGACGCCCTTGTCAGCGCTGCCACCGCGGCGATCGTCACGACGACCGTCACGCCGCTCGCCACCGGCGGCGCCACCGCGACGCGGAGCTCCAGCCATCAGTGGTTCCTCTTCTCGTTGCTCTTGTCAGTACGGGCCATCAGAACTCCAGCCCGGCTTCGCGGGCGCTGTCCGCGAGAGCCGCCAGGCGGCCCGCGTAACGGTTTCCACCACGGTCGAAGACGACCGCGGTGATCCCGGCAGCCTTGGCCCGCTGAGCGAGAAGCTCGCCGACCTGCTTCGCCTTCTCGGTCTTGTCACCGGTCACCGTGCGCAGGGTGGCGTCCATGGTGGAGGCGCTCACCAGCGTGTGGCCCTGTGAGTCGTCGACGATCTGCACGAACAGGTGCCGCGTCGAGCGGTTGACGACCAGGCGCGGACGCGCGGCCGTACCGACCACCTTCTTGCGGACTCGGCCGTGACGGCGGGCCCGCGAGACGGCGCGGGCGGCCGTGTGCTTGCCGAACGCAGTCTTGCCAGCCATGCCTACTTACCAGCCTTTCCGACCTTGCGGCGGACAACCTCGCCCTGGTAGCGCACACCCTTGCCCTTGTACGGGTCGGGCTTGCGCAGCTTACGGATGTTCGCGGCGACCTCGCCGACCTTCTGCTTGTCGATGCCGTCCACGTGGAACAGGGTCGGCTTCTCGACGCGGAAGGTGACACCCTCGGGGGCGTCCACGATCACCGGGTGGCTGAAGCCGAGGGCGAACTCAAGCTGAGTCGGGCCCTTGGCCTGCACGCGGTAACCGACACCCACGATTTCCAGGGTCTTGGAGTAACCCTGGGTCACACCGGTCACCATGTTGGCGATCAGCGTGCGGGACAGGCCGTGCAGCGCACGGACCTTGTTCTCGTCGTTGGGGCGGCTGACGGTGACAGCACCGTCGTCTCCCTTGGCGACGTCGATCGGCTCAGCGACCTTGTGTGAGAGCGTGCCCTTGGGGCCCTTGACCGTGACTTCCCGGCCGTCGATGGCGACGTCCACGCCGTTCGGTACAGGGATGGGCAGCCGTCCGATTCGCGACATGCTGTGATTTCTCCCTTCTACCAAACGAAGGCGAGGACTTCCCCGCCCACTCCACGCTTGCCGGCCTGCTTGTCGGTCATGAGGCCACCGGACGTCGAGATGATCGCGACGCCCAGTCCTCCCAGGACCCGGGGCAGGTTGTCCTTCTTCGCGTAGACCCGCAGACCGGGCTTGGAAACCCGGCGCAGGCCCGTCAGCGAACGCTCACGGCTCGGCCCGAACTTGAGCTCCACCACGAGGTTCTTTCCGACCTTGGCGTCCTCGACGCTCCAGGACTGGATGTAACCCTCCTGCTGGAGGATCTCGGCGATGTGCGCCTTGATCTTCGAGTACGGCATGGCCACGGTGTCGTG
Organism: Streptosporangium sp. NPDC020145; assembly: GCF_040631275.1. Classification (NCBI taxonomy): domain Bacteria; kingdom Bacillati; phylum Actinomycetota; class Actinomycetes; order Streptosporangiales; family Streptosporangiaceae; genus Streptosporangium; species Streptosporangium sp. NPDC020145. The sequence goes on from NZ_JBEXZT010000002.1 coordinate 596,363, forward strand.
GTACGCCGAGTTCGCGTTTCGCAGACGCGTGAGCATGTCTGCGATCGGGTCGGTCATCGTCATGGCCGGTGGCCTTCCTCACCGCGGTTTCCCCAGGGGACCTTCGGTGCGGTCATGGGCGCTTGAGACAGCGCCCGGTGAATATCGACTTACTTGTACGGCTGGCACCGCGGGGCCCGGTGAGAGACCCACCGGGCCGCGCGGAGACTACCAGCTCGACTTGGTGATGCCGGGCAGCTCGCCCCGGTGCGCCATCTCGCGGAAGCAGATGCGGCACAGGCCGAACTTCCTGTAGACGGCGCGGGGACGACCACAGCGCGAGCACCGAGTGTACGCCCGGACCTCGAACTTGGCCTTGCGAGCAGCCTTGACCTTCAGCGACGTCTTCGCCATGATCAGGCCTCCTTGAAGGGGAAACCGAGAAGCTTCAGCAGCGCCCGGCCCTGGTCGTCGGTCTTAGCGGTGGTCACGACCGTGATGTCCATACCACGCTGACGGTCGACCTTGTCCTGGTCGATCTCGTGGAACATGACCTGCTCGGTCAGACCGAAGGTGTAGTTGCCGTTGCCGTCGAACTGCTTCGGCGACAGACCGCGGAAGTCACGGATGCGGGGCAGCGCCAGCGACAGCAGACGGTCGAGGAACTCCCACATGCGGTCGCCGCGCAGCGTCACGTGGGCGCCGATCGGCATGCCCTCGCGCAGCTTGAACTGGGCGATGGACTTGCGGGCCCGCACGACGGCCGGCTTCTGGCCGGTGATGGAGGTCAGGTCACGAACGGCGCCGTCGATGAGCTTCGAGTCACGCGCGGCCTCGCCGACACCCATGTTCACCTTGATCTTGGTGATCGTGGGGATCAGCATGACGTTCTCGTACCCGAACTGCTCCTGCAGCTTCGCGATGATCTCCTCGCGGTAACGCTGCTTGAGGCGCGGGAGGGGCCTCGTCGCGACGGCCTCGGTGGTGTTGGCGGTCATCAGTTGTCCTCACCCGACTCGTCGGAGTCCGCCTTCGCCGACTCCTTCTTGGCGGGCTTCTCGTCACCCTTGAGCTTCTTGACGTTGCTCACGTGGATGGGAGCCTCCATGGTCTGCACGCCGCCGCTCTTGGCGCCACGCGGGCCCTGGTGGGTCTCCTTGGAGTGCTTCTTGATCATGTTGACGCCCTCGACGACCACGCGGTCCTCGCGCGGGTAGGCGGCGATCACACGACCCTTGGCGCCCTTGTCCTTGCCGGCGATGACGAGGACCAGGTCGCCCTTCTTGACATGCAGATTCGGCATTACAACACCTCCGGGGCGAGCGAGATGATGCGCATGAACTTCTTGTCGCGCAGCTCGCGTCCGACGGGGCCGAAGATACGCGTCCCACGAGGGTCGCCGCTGTCCTTGATGATCACGGCGGCGTTCTCGTCGAAGCGGATGTAGGAGCCGTCGGGCCGGCGGCGCTCCTTGACAGTACGGACGATGACCGCCTTGACGACGTCGCCCTTCTTCACGGTGCCGCCAGGAATGGCGTCCTTGACCGTGGCGACGATGATGTCGCCGATTCCCGCGTAGCGCCGACCCGAGCCACCGAGCACACGAATGCAAAGGACTTCCTTCGCACCCGTGTTGTCGGCGACCTTGAGTCGCGACTCCTGCTGAATCACCTATAACTCCTGTTTGTCTCGCCGGTTCTCACCCGTGTGCCGGGCAAGCCTTGCGGAACTGCTGTGGTCTTTTTCCCCCGGCGACAGCCGTACGGCCGGCCACCCGCCGGGCACTTCCCGTGCCCGGATGAGCGTCCGTGTCCGCATCACCGCCGCCGCAGGCGGAACGAGGATCGTCCCCGTTCCCTTGGACACCGTCATGGGGGGTGATCAGGTCACCCCCCACGAGGCGCGTCTTGTTACTTGGCGCGTTCGAGGATCTCGACGACCCGCCAGCGCTTGCTGGCGGACAGCGGCCGGGTCTCCATCAGGAGAACGCGGTCGCCGACGCCGCACGAGTTGGCCTCGTCGTGCGCCTTGTACTTGGTCGTCCTGCGGATGACCTTGCCGTACAGGGGGTGCTTGACGCGGTCCTCGACAGCGACGACGACAGTCTTGTCCATCTTGTCACTGACCACCAGACCCTCGCGGGTCTTGCGGTAGTTACGCGCCTCGTTCGTGTTCTCAGTTGTCTCAGCCATCGACCGACTCCTTCTCGACCGTCACGATGCCAAGCTCCCGCTCGCGCATCACGGTGTAGATACGGGCGATCTCGCGGCGGACGGCGCGCAGCCGCCCGTGGCTCTCCAACTGGCCGGTCGCGGCCTGGAAGCGGAGGTTGAACAGCTCCTCCTTGGCTTCCTTCAGCTTCTGAACCAGGGTGTCCTGGTCCTCCGCTCGCAGCTCACCGGCGGTCAGGCCCTTAGCCATCACGCCTCACCCACTTCACGCTTGACGAACCGGCACTTCATCGGGAGCTTGTGCATCGCGCGACGCATGGCCTCGCGGGCCACGGGCTCGGCGACACCCGACAGCTCGAACATGACGCGACCGGGCTTGACGTTGGCGATCCACCACTCCGGCGAACCCTTACCGGAACCCATGCGGGTCTCAGCGGGCTTCTTGGTGAGGGGACGGTCCGGGAAGATGTTGATCCAGACCTTTCCGCCACGCTTGATGTGACGGGTCATGGCGATACGAGCCGACTCGATCTGGCGGTTGGTCACGTAGGAGTGCTCAATCGCCTGGATGCCGTACTCGCCGAACACGACCCTGGTGCCACCCTTGGCGGCGCCGTGACGGTCGGGCCGGTGCTGCTTGCGGTGCTTGACCCTGCGCGGGATCAGCATGGTCAGCTCCCTTCAGCACCCGGCTGCGCAGCCGGGCCGGTCTCGGGGGTGGCCTGGGAGGCCGCCTCGTTCCTGGGGCCACGGTCACCGCGGCCGGCACCACCACGACGCGGACGGTCGCCACCGGCGCCGCCACGACGCGGACGGTCCCCACCGGGGCCACCACGACGGTCGTCACGGTCGCGACGCTGCCCCGCACGGGCACCGGCGGCGGCCGCCTCGCGCTCGGCGCGGCTGGTCGGAGCCTCACCCTTGTAGATCCACACCTTCACGCCGATGCGGCCGAAGGTGGTGCGGGCCTCGTAGAGGCCGTAGTCGATGTCGGCGCGGAGCGTGTGCAGGGGCACGCGGCCCTCGCGGTAGAACTCCGAACGCGACATCTCAGCGCCGCCGAGACGACCGGAGCACTGCACCCGGATGCCCTTGGCGCCGCTCTTCATGGCCGACTGCATCGCCTTGCGCATGGCGCGGCGGAAGGAGACACGGCTGGACAGCTGCTCGGCGACGCCCTGGGCGACGAGCTGAGCGTCGATCTCGGGGTTCTTGACCTCAAGGATGTTCAGCTGGACCTGCTTCTTGGTCAGCTTCTCGAGGTCACCGCGAATCCGGTCCGCCTCGGCGCCGCGGCGGCCGATGACGATGCCCGGACGGGCGGTGTGAATGTCGACCTGAACCCGGTCGGTGGTCCGCTCGATCTCCACCTTGGAGATGCCGGCCCGCTCCATGCCCTTCTTGAGCATGCGGCGGATCGCCACGTCCTCGGCGACGTACGACTTGTAGAGCTTGTCGGCATACCACCGGCTCTTGAAGTCGGTCGTGATGCCGAGGCGGAACCCGTGCGGGTTGACCTTCTGACCCACTAGCGGGTCCTCCCCTTCGGCTCGCGGGACTCCACGATCACGGTGATGTGGCTCGTCCGCTTGTTGATCCGATAGGCACGACCCTGAGCGCGGGGACGGAACCGCTTCAGCGTCGGGCCCTCGTCGACCCACGCACGGCTCACGAAGAGCGTGTCGCGGTCGAGCTTGAAGTTGTGCTCCGCGTTCGCAATGGCGCTGGACAGCACCTTGTACACGGTCTCGCTCGCCGCCTGGGGAGCGAACTGCAGCACGGCCTGCGCCTCCGAAGCGGGCAGCCCGCGAATGAGGTCCACCACACGGCGGGCCTTCATGGGCGTGTGGCGCGCGAACCGCACCTGAGCCCTGGCTTCCATCGCTTACTCCTCTTAACCTTCTGCTTCGTGTGGGACGGCCGGCATGACCTGCCGTCCTGTGAGGCGCTTACCGCCGGCTGCGGCGGTCTTCCTTGACGTGGCTGCGGAAGGTCCGCGTGGGCGCGAACTCACCGAGCTTGTGGCCGATCATCGCCTCGGTCACGAAGACCGGGACGTGCTTGCGGCCGTCGTGAACGGCGATCGTGTGCCCGATCATGTCGGGAACGATCATGGAGCGCCGCGACCACGTCTTGATGACGTTCTTGGTGCCCTTCTCGTTCTGGGCATCCACCTTCTTCTGAAGGTGGTCGTCCACGAAGGGACCCTTCTTAAGGCTACGTGGCATTTTGGCTGCTCCTACCGCTTCTTCCGCTTGGTCCGACGACGGATGATCAGCCGGTCGCTGGCCTTGTTCGCCGCACGGGTACGACCCTCGGGCTTGCCCTTCGGGTTCACGGGGTGACGACCACCAGAGGTCTTACCCTCACCACCACCGTGCGGGTGGTCGACCGGGTTCATCGCGACACCGCGGACGGTGGGGCGCTTGCCCTTCCACCGCATGCGGCCGGCCTTACCCCAGTTGATGTTCGCCTGCTCGGCGTTGCCGACCTGGCCGATGGAGGCCCGGCAGCGGACGTCGACCTGGCGCATTTCGCCGGAGGGCATACGCAGCGTGGCGTACTGCCCCTCCTTGGCGAGGAGCTGGATCTGCGCGCCGGCGGACCGGCCCAGCTTGGCGCCGCCGCCCGGACGGAGCTCCACCGCGTGGATGAAGGTACCGGTCGGGATGTTGCGCAGCGGCAGGCAGTTGCCGGGCTTGATGTCGGCCGTGGGGCCGTTCTCGATCTTGTCGCCCTGCTTCAGACCGGTCGGGCAGAGGATGTAGCGCTTCTCCCCGTCGGCGTAGTGCAGCAGCGCGATCCGGGAGGTGCGGTTGGGGTCGTACTCGATGTGAGCGACCTTGGCCGGGATCCCGTCCTTGTCATGGCGCCGGAAGTCGATGATCCGGTAGGCGCGCTTGTGGCCACCACCCTGGTGACGAGCGGTCACCCGGCCGTGGACGTTGCGCCCTCCCTTGCTGTGCAAGGGGGCAAGCAGCGACTTCTCGGGCGTGCTGCGCGTGATCTCGGCGAAGTCCGAGACACTGGCGCCGCGGCGACCCGGGGTCGTCGGCTTGAGTTTACGGATGCCCATCTTTTTCGTTCATCCTTCGTCGGTTAATCCGGTCGAATGCCCCCCGCTGTAGACGGGGGGCATTCTCCCTGTTCCTTACTTCAGCGAGCGGGTCAGCCGACCTGGCCGAAGATGTCGATACGGTCACCCTCGACCAGGCTCACGATCGCGCGCTTGGTGCTGGGGCGCTGGCCGTAACCGAACTTGGTCCGCTTGCGCTTGCCCTGGCGGTTGATGGTGTTCACACTGACCACCTTGACGCCGAAGATCTGCTCAATGGCGATCTTCACCTGCGTCTTGTTGGCGGTCTTCCGCACCAGGAACGTGTACTTGTTGTTCTCGTCGATCAGGCCGTAGCTCTTCTCGGAGACGATCGGCTTGATGATGATGTCACGCGGGTCGGCGATCTTCTCCATCAGGCGTCTTCCTTCCCGCTCTGGCTCAGGCGCGCGACGACCTGGTCGTACGCCTCCTGAGTGAAGACGACGTCGTCGTAGCAGAGCACGTCGTAGGTGTTCAGCTGCCCGGCGTCCAGCAGGTGGACCTCCGGAGCGTTGCGCAGGCTCAGCCAGGTGAGCTCGTCGCCCTCGTCGACGACGACCAGGACGCTGCGGGCCTGCGTGACCTTGCGCAGCGCCTCAAGCGCCACCTTGGTCTTGGGGGTCTCCCCGGTGACCAGCGAGCTGACCACGTGGACACGACCGCCGGTGGCCCGGTCGGACAGGGCGCCACGCAGGGCGGCGGCCTTCATCTTCTTGGGCGTCCGCTGGCTGTAGTCCCTCGGGACCGGACCGTGGACGGTGCCACCGCCGGTGAACTGCGGAGCGCGGGTCGAACCCTGACGGGCGCGGCCGGTGCCCTTCTGGCGGTACGGCTTCTTGCCGCCACCGCTGACCTCACCACGGGTCTTGGCCTTGTGCGTGCCCTGCCGACGAGCGGCGAGCTGGGCCACGACGACCTGGTGGATCAGCGGAACGTTGACCTTGGCGCCGAAGACGTCGCCGGGGAGGTCGACCGTACCGGACTTCGCGCCGCTCGCGTCGAGGACGTCAATGGTGCTCACTTGGCAGCCCCCTTCTTGGCAGCGGTGCGGAGGAGAACCAGGCTGCCGTTGGCGCCGGGGATCGCACCCTTGATCAGGATGAGGCCCTTCTCGGCGTCCACGGCGTGAACCTTGAGGCTCTGGATGGTGGTGCGGACGTTACCCATCCGACCGGCCATGCGCAGGCCCTTGAAAACGCGGCCCGGGGTGGCGCAGCCGCCGATGGAACCCGGCGAACGGTGCTTGCGCTGGGTACCGTGCGAGGCGCCCAGACCCTTGAAGCCGTGACGCTTCATGACACCGGCGTAGCCCTTACCCTTGCTCTTGCCCGTCACGTCGACGAACTGGCCCGCCTCGAAGGTGTCGGCCAGAACCTCCTGGCCCAGGGTGTAGTCACTCGCGTCGTCGGTACGGATCTCCGTGAAGTAACGACGCGGGGTGATGTCGTGCTTGCGCAGGTAGTCGCCGAGCGGCTTGTTGACCTTCCGCGGGTCGACCTGCCCGAAACCGAGCTGTACGGCGGAGTAGCCGTCCTTCTCGGGCGTGCGGACACGGGTCACGACGCACGGACCGGCCTCAACGACGGTCACCGGGACCATCCGGTTGTCCGCGTCGAAGACCTGGGTCATGCCGAGCTTCTTGCCCAGGACGCCCTTGATCTGCTTAGCCATGTCAGTGCGTTCCCTCAGAGCTTGATCGAGATGTCAACGCCGGCGGGGAGGTCGAGTCGCATGAGCGAGTCGACCGTCTTCGGCGTCGGGTCGATGATGTCAATCAGCCGCTTGTGCGTACGCATCTCAAAGTGCTCGCGGCTGTCCTTGTACTTGTGCGGCGAGCGGATGACGCAGTACACGTTCTTCTCGGTCGGCAGCGGCACCGGGCCCGCGACCTTAGCGCCAGTCCGCGTGACCGTCTCGACGATCTTCTTGGCCGAGCTGTCGATGACCTCGTGGTCATAGGCCTTGAGCCGAATGCGGATCTTCTGTCCCGCCATAATGGCCTCGGTGTCCTTCGCTGTCGTCTGAAAAAGTTGCGTGCGGCCTGTTGCCGCTAAATGTGTCCCACGGAGCAGACGCAGATGATCTGCGCTTTCTTCCGTGATCTGGCGGTTAGTTCGGTCACGGTGCGGCCGAACCAACTGCGAGATCACGGTTCTCGTGGGGCGTGAGACGCGGGCCGTACGGCACGAGCCTCCTCGTGGCGCGGCGGCCGACCCTGGGATGAGGGCCGACCGCCACTCCGCGATCGAACTACTTGATGATCTTGGTAACGCGACCCGCACCGACGGTGCGGCCACCCTCGCGGATGGCGAACTTGAGACCGTCCTCCATGGCGATGGGCTGGATGAGCTGGACGCTCATCTCAGTGTTGTCGCCAGGCATGACCATCTCGGTGCCCTCGGGCAGGTTGACAACACCGGTCACGTCAGTCGTACGGAAGTAGAACTGCGGACGGTAGTTGTTGAAGAACGGCGTGTGGCGGCCGCCCTCGTCCTTGCTCAGGATGTAGACCTGGGCCTCGAACTCGGTGTGCGGGGTCGTGGTGCCCGGCTTGATGATGCACTGGCCGCGCTCAACGTCCTCGCGCTTGATGCCACGCAGGAGCAGACCGACGTTGTCACCGGCCTGGCCCTCGTCGAGGAGCTTGCGGAACATCTCGACACCGGTGACCGTGGTGGTGGTCTTGGTGTCCTTGATGCCGATGATGTCAACGGTCTCGTTGACCTTGATGATGCCGCGCTCGATACGGCCGGTGACGACGGTGCCGCGACCGGTGATCGAGAAGACGTCCTCGATCGGCATGAGGAACGGCTTGTCGGTCTCACGCTGCGGCTGCGGGACGTTCTCGTCCACCGCGGTCATGAGCTCGATGATGCTGTCGCCCCACTTCTCGTCGCCCTCCAGCGCCTTGAGCGCGGAGACGCGAACGACCGGCAGGTCGTCGCCGGGGAACTCCTGGGCCGAGAGAAGCTCACGGACCTCGAGCTCGACGAGCTCCAGGATCTCCTCGTCGTCCACCATGTCGGCCTTGTTCAGGGCGACAACGATGTAGGGAACGCCGACCTGGCGGGCCAGGAGGACGTGCTCCTTCGTCTGCGGCATCGGACCGTCGGTGGCGGCGACCACGAGGATCGCGCCGTCCATCTGAGCCGCACCGGTGATCATGTTCTTCACGTAGTCGGCGTGACCGGGGCAGTCCACGTGGGCGTAGTGACGCTGCTCGGTCTGGTACTCGACGTGCGCGATGGAGATCGTGATACCACGAGCCTTCTCCTCCGGCGCCTTGTCGATCTTGTCGAACGGGGTCGCCTCGTTGAGGTTCGGGTAACGCTCGTGGAGCACCTTGGTGATCGCCGCGGTCAGAGTGGTCTTGCCGTGGTCGATGTGCCCAATGGTGCCGATGTTTACGTGCGGCTTGGTCCGCTCGAACTTGGCCTTGGCCACTGCTCTGTCTCCTTAGAGATTCTGACTTGACTTGCGTCTTTTCACTCGGGTTCGGGTGGCGCGTCCCCGAGGGGACCCGCCGATGAGAACCTCGCCCGTACGCCCCGGTGGCGGTTGGCGATCCTCTCGCCGTCCGTCACCAAGGCGGATACCGGGCTTACTCGCCCCGTACCTTCGCGACGATCTCCTTGGCGATGTGCGCAGGCACTTCCGCATAGGAGTCGAACTGCATGCTGTAGCTCGCGCGTCCCTGCGTCTTGCTACGGAGGTCACCCACGTAGCCGAACATCTCAGAGAGCGGCACGAGCGCGCTGACGACACGGTTGCCACCGCGCTCGTCCATCGCCTGGATCTGCCCGCGGCGACCGTTGAGGTCACCGATGACGTCACCCATGTAGTCCTCGGGCGTGGTGACCTCAACGGCCATCATCGGCTCCAGGATTACGGCGTCCGCCTTGCGCGCGGCCTCCTTGAAGGCCATCGAGCCGGCGATCTTGAAGGCCATTTCGGACGAGTCAACCTCGTGGTAGGCACCGTCCTGCAGGGTGACCTTGACCCCGACCATGGGGTAGCCGGCGAGAACACCGAACTCGGCGGCCTCCTGGGCGCCCGCGTCGACCGAGGGGATGTACTCCCTCGGGATACGGCCACCGGAGACCTTGTTCTCGAACTCGTAGCCGTCGTTGCCCTCGCCCAGCGGCTCGATGTCGATGATGACCTTCGCGAACTGACCCGATCCACCGGTCTGCTTCTTGTGGACGTAGTCGACCTTCTCCACCTTGCGGCGGATGGTCTCGCGGTAGGCCACCTGCGGGCGACCGACGTTGGCCTCGACCTTGAACTCACGGCGCATCCGGTCGACGAGGATCTCCAGGTGGAGCTCGCCCATACCCCAGATGACCGTCTGGCCGGTCTCCTCGTCACGACGGACCTGGAAGGACGGGTCCTCCTCGGCCAGACGCTGGATCGCGGTGCCCAGCTTCTCCTGGTCGCCCTTGGTCTTGGGCTCGATCGCGACGTTGATGACCGGAGCCGGGAAGTTCATCGACTCCAGGACGACCGGCTTGGCCGGGTCGGCCAGGGTGTCACCGGTGGTGGTGTCCTTCAGACCCATGACGGCGACGATCTGACCGGCGTGCGCCGACGAGCGCTCCTCGCGCTTGTTGGCGTGCATCTGGTAGATCTTGCCGATCCGCTCCTTGCGGCCCTTCACCGAGTTGACCACCGCGGTGCCGGTCTCGAGCGTGCCCGAGTAGATGCGGATGTAGGTGAGACGGCCCAGGTGCTGGTCGCTCATGATCTTGAAGGCCAGCGCGGCGAACGGCTCGTTCACATCCGCGTGGCGCTCGACGACCTCTTCCTCGTTGCCGACCGCGTGGCCCTTGAAGGCCGGGATGTCGGTCGGGGCGGGGAGGTAGGCGACGATCGCGTCGAGGAGGGGCTGAACGCCCTTGTTCTTGAACGCGGTGCCGGTCAGGACCGGGTTGATGGCGCTGGCCAGCGTCGCGCGGCGGATGGCCGCGACCAGCTGCTCCTCGGTGGGCTCGACGCCCTCAAGGAAGAGCTCCATCAGCTCGTCGTCGTTCTCGGCGACGGTCTCGACGAGCTTGTCACGCCACTCGCGGGCCGCCTCGGCGTGCTCGGCCGGGATGTCCACGATCTCGTACATCTCGCCCTTGGCCGCCTCGGCGCTCCAGAGCAGGCCCTTCATCTTCACCAGGTCGATGACGCCCTTGAAGTCGGCCTCGACGCCCCAGGGAAGCTGGACGACCGCGGGGGTCGCGTGCAGACGGCTGACCATCATGTCGACGCAGCGGTGGAACTCCGCGCCGACACGGTCCATCTTGTTGACGAAGCAGATGCGGGGCACGCCGTAACGGTCGGCCTGACGCCAGACCGTCTCGGACTGGGGCTCCACACCGGCGACGCCGTCGAACACGGCGACGGCACCGTCGAGGACGCGGAGCGAGCGCTCCACCTCGATCGTGAAGTCCACGTGACCCGGGGTGTCGATGATGTTGATCGTGTGGCCGAGCCACTCGCAGGTCGTAGCAGCGGAGGTGATGGTGATACCACGCTCCTGCTCCTGCTCCATCCAGTCCATCGTGGCTGCGCCCTCGTGGACCTCACCGAGCTTGTAGTTGATGCCGGTGTAGAACAGGATGCGCTCGGTCGTCGTGGTCTTGCCCGCGTCGATGTGGGCCATGATGCCGATGTTTCGGACCTTGGCCAGGTCAAGAGCGGTCGTGGTGGCCACTTCTCTCGCGTCCTCGTCGTCTCGTCGAACCCGCTGTTACCAGCGGTAGTGGGCGAAGGCCTTGTTGGACTCGGCCATCTTGTGGGTGTCCTCGCGCTTCTTGACGCTGGCGCCGAGGCCGTTGCTGGCGTCGAGCAGCTCGTTCATGAGGCGCTCGGTCATGGTCTTCTCGCGGCGGGCGCGGGAGTACTGCACCAGCCAGCGCAGGGCCAGGGTGGTGCTGCGCGCGGCGCGCACCTCGACCGGAACCTGGTAGGTCGCGCCACCGACACGGCGGCTGCGGACCTCAAGGGTCGGCTTGACGTTGTCCAGAGCCCGCTTCAGGGTGACGACCGGGTCGTTGCCCGTCTTCTCCCTGGCACCCTCAAGGGCGCCGTACACGATGGACTGAGCGATGGAGCGCTTGCCGTCCAGGAGCACCTTGTTGATGAGGGCGGTGACCAGGGGCGAGTTGTGGACCGGGTCAGCCATGAGCTGACGACGGCCAGGAGAACCCTTGCGAGGCATTCTTACTTCTCCTTCTTCGCGCCGTAACGGCTACGGGCCTGCTTACGGTTACGAACACCCTGGGTGTCCAGCGAACCACGGATGATCTTGTAGCGAACACCCGGCAGGTCCTTCACACGACCGCCACGCACGAGCACGATGGAGTGCTCCTGAAGGTTGTGCCCCACACCGGGGATGTAGGCCGTGACCTCGATGCCGTTGGTGAGCCGGACACGCGCGACCTTACGGAGCGCCGAGTTCGGCTTCTTGGGGGTCGTGGTGTAAACGCGCATGCAGGTGCCGCGTCGCTGAGGGCTGGCCTTGAGCGCCGGGGTCTTGGTCTTGGTGACCTTGTCCTGGCGGCCCTTGCGGACCAGCTGCTGAATCGTAGGCACCGCGTCTCCGTTCGTGCTTGCCGGTGATTCGAATGTCGTTGCTTTTGCAGGCACTGCCGGTGTCATGACCTGCGGTTTTTCCATCCACTCCGACCCACGCGCTCGGGCGTGTCGCGCACTTGTCGCGCCACTTCCCGAGGAGGGCCGCTCCGGTGGAGGAAGCCATACGGCGCCTCTGTCAACTCCCAGACGGGAGACCTATCGACGCGCACGCATGAGAGCCCATGAAGCCACGGGCACGAACGGAAAGACTACCTAGTCCAACGCAACACGTCAAAACGGTTGCGCCCTCCGGTCGCCGTTGCGAGCGCCCGTGTTCGTGTCGCGACTCCGCAGCCGATTTCCAGCCGGCCGCTGTCGGGTCCAGGCCACAGTTTACCCACCTTCAAGGACTCCTCCGGCCGTTCCGGTTACGAGCTCGTGGCTTTCCGGGCAACGTTCCGGTCAAAAAGCATCCGGACGCGACGGCGCCCGGTCCCCCTTTCGGGGAACCGGGCGCCGTCGTCGATCCGTTGCCTACCGGCTAGCGGTTGTACTGACCGAAGTCGTACTCCTCCAGCGGTACGGCCTCACCCGAGCCGGAGCCGAAGGTGTAGTCGGCCGCGGAGCCGTCGTAACCGCCGACGGTGTACATCGCGGCCTTGGCCTCCTCGGTCGGCTCGACCCGGATGTTGCGGTACTGCGGCATGCCGGTACCGGCCGGGATGAGCTTTCCGATGATGACGTTCTCCTTGAGGCCGAGCAGCGAGTCCGACTTGGCGTGGATCGCCGCGTCGGTGAGCACCCGCGTCGTCTCCTGGAAGGACGCCGCCGACAGCCAGGACTCGGTGGCCAGCGACGCCTTGGTGATACCCATCAGCACCGGACGGCCGGAGGCCGGGGTGCCGCCCTCGGCGACGCACTCGCGGTTGACCCGCTCGAAGCGCGGCCGCTCGACGAGCTCGCCGGGCAGCATGTCGGAGTCACCCGACTCAAGCACGTTCACGCGCTTGAGCATCTGCCTGACGATGATCTCGATGTGCTTGTCGTGGATCGACACACCCTGCGAGCGGTACACCTGCTGGACCTCGGCCACCAGGTGCAGCTGCACGGCCCGGGGGCCGAGGATGCGCAGCACCTCGTTGGGGTTGACGGCACCGGCGATCAGCTGCTGGCCGACCTTGACGTGCTGTCCCTCGGAGACCAGCATGCGCGAGCGCATCGACACCGGGTAGGCGATCTCGTCCGAACCGTCGTCCGGGACGATCACGATCTTCCGGGTCTTGTCGGTCTCGTCGATGCGGACCCGACCCTCGGCCTCGCTGATCGGGGCGACGCCCTTGGGGACGCGCGCCTCGAAGAGCTCCTGGACACGGGGCAGACCGTGGGTGATGTCCGCACCGGCCACACCACCGGTGTGGAAGGTACGCATCGTCAGCTGGGTGCCGGGCTCACCGATCGACTGGGCGGCGATGATGCCGACCGCCTCGCCGACGTCCACGAGCTTGCCGGTGGCCAGCGAACGGCCGTAGCAGGTGGCGCAGACACCGATCTTGGCCTCGCAGACGAGAGCGCTGCGGGTCCTGACGGTCTCGATACCGGCCTCGACCAGCGCGCTGACCTGGGCGTCGCCGATGTCGACGCCGGCGTTCGCGATGATCTTGCCGTCCACCTCGACGTCCTCGGCCAGGATGCGGCCGTGCACGTTGCTCTCGGCGTTCTCAGCCTTGACCAGGTTGCCCTGGGCGTCGCGCTCGCCGACGTTCAGCGGGACCGCGCGGTCGGTGCCGCAGTCGATCTCGCGAACGATGACGTCCTGTGCGACGTCCACCAGACGACGGGTCAGGTAACCCGAGTCGGCGGTCCGCAGCGCGGTGTCGGCCAGACCCTTTCGCTGTCCGTGGGTGGAGATGAAGTACTCCAGCACCGACAGGCCCTCGCGGAAGGAGGCCTTGATCGGACGCGGGATCGTCTCACCCTTGGTGTTGGACACCAGACCACGGATGCCGGAGATCTGACGGACCTGCATCAGGTTTCCTCGGGCGCCCGACTGGACCATCATCCAGACCGGGTTGGTCTTCGGGAACGCCTTCTGCATGTCGTCGGTCACGTCACTGGTCGCGTGCGTCCAGATCTCGATGAGCTCCTGACGGCGCTCCTCGTCGGTGATGAGACCGCGCTCGTACTCACGCTGGACCTTGTCGGCCCTGCGCTCGTACGTCTCCATGATCGTGGACTTGTTCGGCGGCGCGATGACGTCCTCGATGGAGATCGTCACACCGGCCCTGGTCGCCCAGTAGAAGCCCGCGTCCTTGAGCGCGTCGAGCGCCGCGGCGACCTCGACCTTCGGGTACTTCTCCGCCAGCTCGTTGACGATCGCGGACAGCTGCTTCTTGCCGACCTGCGAGTTGACGTAGGGGTAGTTCGCGGGCAGCGTCTGGTTGAACAGGCAGCGGCCCAGCGTGGTCTCCAGCCGGTACGGCTCGTTCGGCTCCCAGCCCTCGGGGGCGGCCCAACCGCGAGGCGGCGGGACGTCACCCTTCATCCGGATCTGGATCTTGGCCTGGATGTCCAGCTCGCGCCGGTCGAAGGCCATGAGCGCCTCGGAGACCGAACCGAAGACCCGGCCGTGTCCCGGAGCGTCCTCGTCGTCGTCCTTGATGGTGGTCAGGGAGTACAGACCGATGATCATGTCCTGGGTGGGCATGGTCACCGGCTTGCCGTCGGCCGGCTTCAGGATGTTGTTGGTGGACAGCATCAGGATGCGGGCCTCGGCCTGCGCCTCCGCGGACAGCGGCAGGTGCACGGCCATCTGGTCACCGTCGAAGTCCGCGTTGAACGCGGTGCAGACGAGCGGGTGGATCTGGATGGCCTTGCCCTCGACCAGCTGCGGCTCGAAGGCCTGGATGCCCAGGCGGTGCAGCGTCGGCGCGCGGTTGAGCAGCACGGGGTGCTCGGTGATGACCTCTTCGAGGACGTCCCACACGACCGGGCGCGCACGCTCGACCATCCGCTTGGCCGACTTGATGTTCTGCGCGTGGTTCAGGTCGACCAGACGCTTCATCACGAACGGCTTGAACAGCTCCAGCGCCATCTGCTTGGGCAGACCGCACTGGTGCAGCTTCAGCTGCGGGCCGACGACGATGACCGAACGGCCGGAGTAGTCGACACGCTTGCCCAGCAGGTTCTGACGGAAACGACCCTGCTTGCCCTTCAGCATGTCACTGAGGGACTTCAGCGGGCGGTTGCCGGGACCGGTGACCGGACGGCCGCGACGGCCGTTGTCGAACAGCGCGTCGACGGCCTCCTGGAGCATCCGCTTCTCGTTGTTCACGATGATCTCGGGGGCGCCGAGGTCGAGAAGACGCTTGAGGCGGTTGTTCCGGTTGATCACACGGCGGTACAGGTCGTTCAGGTCCGAGGTCGCGAACCGGCCACCGTCGAGCTGCACCATGGGGCGCAGGTCCGGCGGGATGACCGGGATGCAGTCCAGCACCATGCCGTTGGGCGAGTTGCGGGTGTTCAGGAACGCGGAGACGACCTTGAGACGCTTGAGCGCGCGGGCCTTCTTCTGGCCCTTGCCGCTGCGGATCGTCTCGCGGAGGTTCTCGGCCTCAAGTTCGAGGTCGAAGTTGGTCAGGCGCTCCTGGATGGCCTGGGCGCCCATGCCACCGCGGAAGTAGCGGCCGAAACGGTCGCGCATCTCGCGGTAGAGCAGCTCGTCGCCCTCAAGGTCCTGGACCTTGAGGTTCTTGAAGCGGCTCCAGACCTCGTCGAGACGGTCCAGCTCACGCTGGGCCCGGTCGCGAAGCTGGCGCATCTCGCGCTCGGCGCCCTCACGGACCTTGCGGCGCTGGTCGCCCTTGGCGCCCGCGGCCTCAAGCTCGGTCAGGTCGCCTTCGAGCTTCTTCTGCCTGGCCTCGACGTCGGCGTCACGACGCTGCTCGACGTGCTGGCGCTCGACCGAGATCTTCGCCTCCAGCGACGGCAGGTCGCGGTCGCGCATCTCCTTGTCGACATGCGTGATCATGTAGGCCGCGAAGTAGATGACCTTCTCCAGGTCCTTCGGGGCCAGGTCGAGCAGGTATCCCAGACGGGACGGGACGCCCTTGAAGTACCAGATGTGCGTGACGGGCGCGGCCAGCTCGATGTGGCCCATCCGCTCACGACGCACCTTGGCACGGGTGACCTCGACGCCACACCGCTCACAGATGATGCCCTTGAAGCGCACGCGCTTGTACTTGCCGCAGTAGCACTCCCAGTCCCGGGTCGGACCGAAGATCTTCTCGCAGAAGAGTCCGTCCTTCTCGGGCTTGAGGGTCCGGTAGTTGATGGTCTCGGGCTTCTTGACCTCACCGTGCGACCACTGGCGGATGTCGTCAGCCGTCGCGAGGCCGATCCGAAGCTCGTCGAAGAAGTTGACGTCCAGCATGTGTTGTTCCCCTCCTCAGCTTCTAGATCAGACCTCTTCGACGCTGCTCGGCTCGCGCCGGGACAGGTCGATGCCGAGCTCTTCGGCGGCGCGGAAGACGTCCTCGTCGGTGTCGCGCATCTCGATGGACATGCCGTCGCTGGAGAGCACCTCGACGTTCAGGCACAGCGACTGCATTTCCTTGATGAGGACCTTGAAGGACTCCGGGATGCCCGGCTCGGGGATGTTCTCGCCCTTGACGATCGCCTCGTAGACCTTCACCCGGCCCAGCACGTCGTCCGACTTGATCGTCAGCTGCTCCTGGAGGGCGTAGGCGGCGCCGTAGGCCTCCAGCGCCCACACCTCCATCTCACCGAACCGCTGACCGCCGAACTGCGCCTTACCACCCAGCGGCTGCTGCGTGATCATCGAGTACGGGCCCGTCGACCGGGCGTGGATCTTGTCGTCGACCAGGTGCAGCAGCTTCAGGATGTAGATGTAACCCACCGAGATCGGGTGCGGGAACGGCTCCCCCGAACGCCCGTCGAACAGGCGGGCCTTGCCGTTCGGGCCGACCATACGGCCGCCGTCCCTGTTGACCAGGGTGTTGTCGAGCAGGCCGACGATCTCTTCCTCGTGGGCGCCGTCGAAGACCGGGGTGGCCATGTTGGTGCGGGGCTCGACCTCGGCGAAGCCCTTGTCACGCAGCCGCTCGGCCCAGGCCTCCTGCACGCCGGAGATATCCCAGCCGCGGGCGGCGATCCACCCCAGATGGGTCTCCAGCACCTGGCCGACGTTCATCCGGCCCGGCACGCCGAGCGGGTTGAGGATGATGTCGACCGGGGTGCCGTCCTCCAGGAACGGCATGTCCTCCACGGGCAGGATCTTGGAGATGACGCCCTTGTTGCCGTGACGGCCGGCGAGCTTGTCACCGTCGGTGATCTTGCGCTTCTGCGCCACGTACACGCGCACCAGCTCGTTGACGCCCGGCGGCAGCTCGTCGCCCTCCTCACGGGAGAAGACACGCACGCCGATGACCTTGCCCTGCTCACCGTGCGGGACCTTCAGCGAGGTGTCACGCACCTCACGGGCCTTCTCCCCGAAGATCGCCCGCAGCAGCCGCTCCTCCGGCGTCAGCTCGGTCTC